>NZ_VCIW01000008.1 GCF_005765165.1 Paenibacillus antri
CCCGAAGGACAAGATCCGCTCGACTTGCATGTATTAGGCACGCCGCCAGCGTTCGTCCTGAGCCAGGATCAAACTCTCCAAAAAGGGTAGTTCAATATGCTGTGCTCATTACAAGCTAGCTTTATTTCTTTAAAAAGCATATGCGCTCATGTTCAGTTTTCAAGGAGCAAGCTTGTCTTACTCGGTGTTGCTTGTCCGACTCGCTCTCGCGGCCGGAAGACTAATGTACCACATTCGTTCGTCTCATTTCAACTGGTAATTCATAACAGTCTCGATGATGTCCTCCGTGCTTGCGGCGGATTCATAATATAACACCGCGGACAGCCCGCCACAACCGCTAAATATTTCCGTCATAGCCCTAGGAAATAAAACGGGCCGCCCCCGAAGCGAACGATCCGCTTCGGAAGCAGCCCTCAACCATCGTCTATTGCCCGATGTCGCCGCGCCGCTCCATCAACCTCAGAATCATCGCGGCCCCTTGCGCCCTCGTCGACGCCGACGCCGGGGAGAATGCGCCGTCGCCCATTCCGTTCATCAAGCCGAGCTCGCGGGCGAGCTCGACGGCGCCGATCGCCCAAGCGGCGATATCCGCTCCGTCGCGGAACGCGCCGACGCTGCCCTCGCGCGCGAGTCGATCGGCTGTCGACTTCGCTTGCGATTCCAGCCCTAGCGCCCGGACGATGAGCACGGCCATCTCCTCGCGCGTTACCGCGTCGTCCGGCCGGAAGCGGCCGTCGCTGCCCTTCACGAGCCCGAGCGCCGCGGCGCGGGCGATGGCGTCGTAGTGCCATGCCCCGGCGGGGACGTCGACGAACGTCGGGACGGCGTCCGGTTCGGCGTCGCCGTCTTCGCGGCGGACCAACGCTTCCACGAGGAGCTTGCCGAACTGCGCCCGCGTCAGCGGCTGCTCCGGCCGGAACGAGCCGTCCTCGAAGCCGTCGACGACGAAGCGAGAGGCGAGCGCCTCGACGTCTCGCCGCGACCAGTGGCCGGACAGATCGGCGAACGTCTTCTCGGTCGACATGACAGCGTAGACGCCGAACGTCGTCAGCTCTACCGATAGCGTCGTCTTCTTCGAATCGAGTACGCCGCCGACATATCGCCATGTACCGCCCTCCAAGCGGTAGATACCTAGCTTCCGCGGATCGATGTCCGCAGCCGCTGCAGCATCGTACTTCAGCGACAGCCCGAACGGCTGCCCCGTCGCGGCCATCGATCCGACGTCAAGCCGGTAAGCGTCGCTGTAGCCCGCGACGCGCTCGGGCAATGCAAGCGACTCAAGCGCGAGGCGGCCCGCCTTCAGCTTCCGCTCCGCGTCGAACGTCCCTGCGGCGAACCGCAGCTCGACGTTCCCATCGAAGCCGCTCCACGCCGTCGTCGCCGGACCGAACGTCGCTTCCTCTTCGTCGACCGCGTTCGTCGGCGGAGGCGGAGACGGTGGAGGCGACGGGTTACCGGATGAACCGCCCCCGTCTCCGCTCGGACCCGCAGTTCGGAACTGCACGACCGCCGCGTCTGACACGTTCCAATACGTATCCGCCGACACGAGCGTCGCCTCGTAGTCCGTCGAAGGCTGGAGCGATCGAAGCTCCGCCCTCCCGACGCCCTTCTCGATATACGTCGGCTCCGAATACGCGGCGTCGCCGACCTTGCGCCAAGCGACGATGAGGCTTCGGAAGTCGGCGTCCGCCGGATCCGTCCAGACGAGGTCCGCCCGATCGATGCCCACGTTCGTCGCGCGGGGCGAGCCGGCCGGCGCCGGCGGCGCCGCGTCCATCACGAGCTCCGGCTCGTCGACGGTCGCGCCGCGGACGATCGCGCCGTTCGAATCTTCGCCAGTCGGATTGATCGCGATCTTCACCTCGTACGCCGCGCCCGACTGCAGGCCGGTGATCGCCGCGAACCGAACGCCGACCGGCACCTCCACGCTTTGCTGCTGCGTAAACGAAGCGTCTGCGGAGGCTTTCCAGTATACCCGAATGCGGTCCGCCGCCGTCACTCCCGTCTCCTTCCACCGTATAAGCAGCTCCTTACGGCCGGAGACGGCTTCCGGCGCCTGAACCGTCAGCGGTCCCGACGCAGCGACCGTGCCCTCGTACGCCGTCTCCATCGCGACGGAGGCGTAGCTTACCGGCTTCGCGGATACCCGGACCGTGTACGCGGTGCCGACTTCCAAAGCCGCTTGGAAGCGGAACGTCCGGGCGACTTCCCGGCCGTCGGCCGTTTCCTCGGCGTCTACCGGAACCAGGACGCCGGGAACGTTCTCTCCGCCCTTGGCGAGAGCGACGTCCCCCGGCTCGAACGAATCGACGAGCATCGGCTTGCTGAACGTCAGCAAGGCGCCGTTCGCATAAGCGAGCAGCTCTTCGACCCGCGGCGTCTCGAGCGACGTCATCGGAATGTTGACGTCGAAATGCGGCGGCAGCACCGTCAGCTCCTCGCTCTCCGCCGGGAGGTAGCCGTCCTTTTCGTACAACACCTTCCACTTGCCTTCGGGCACATCCCAGCCGTACTTCCCGTTCGCGTCCGTATAGAGCGGATTCGCTTGACCGTACCAATCCGCGTCCCACGGGCTCCACGAACCGTCCTGCGGATCTTGATACAGGATCGTAGCTTTCACGCCTTCCAGACGATTCGACGCGACGGCTTCGTACACGTATCCGCTCGGGTCCCAAATCCAGACCGGATCGGCCACTTTATCCTCGTTCTTCGGCTTATCGTCTTCGTCCTCCGGAGGCTCCTTGCAGCGATCGATCGCACCGGCCGCGGCCATATCGTCGCGCCACTTCTTATTTTCCTCGAAGTCTTTCTTGAGGTAATCGAGATCCTCCTGCCACGTCGCTTTCGCCGAATCGCCTAGAATCGTCAGGGCGCTCGCAAAGACGAGTCCTCCGACCCCGGCCGTTACGACGCCCGCCACCAAGCCGAGTCCGGCGGTAATTTGTTTCAAGACCAGCATCTCATGCGCCCGTTCGAAAATGCGCTCGGTCTCCTTAATATAATGGTTGACCGAGGGCGCGTGACATTCGCTGTTGATGACTTGGTTCTGGAAGTCGAGCAGCTGATCCGCGTAATCGGTGAAGTCGAGGGCGTCCTCCACGTACCCTTTGGCCGCGTTCAAGTGACCCAAGACGCCTGTCAGCTTGCTCTCCGGCGAGACGAAGCTCATCACGTTCATGACATGATCCGTGTTGATCTGGTCCCCCGCGAGCTTCGCTTCGGCGGCGAACGACTTGAAGGCGAGCTGCGCCTCCCGCGTCATCGCGCTCGTCGGGACGATGCTGGAGAAGGTCACCGCTCCCGCGGCCGGATTTTTCTCCACGGTAAAGTTCGTATATGACGAAGTCGGCCCTTCGATGCCCTTGAGCGAGAGACGCGCGTAGGCGATTGACCCGTCCGGGAATGTCATCTTGAACGCCGGGGAATGGAAGAAGCCGTCGGCCGCCCCCGTTCCGAACGCCTCCGCCGTCTCCGCTTCGGTCGCCCGAGCGAACGTCGTATCCGCGAAGCCGCCCGTCATCTCGCTTCGGCCGTATTTGCTCCACTGCTCCGCCGTCGGAGGCATTCTCGCCTCGACCGGCTTCGGCGCGACGTCGTACGTGACGTAGATTCCCGTCTTCAGCGAGTGATTCGGGATGAGGTAGCCGCTGAATTCTTTCGTCTGCCCTGTCCGCCTCGCCGGAATCGGCGTGTCGCCGACCCAGAAGGTCACGTTCGAGACGCGGTCGGCTTCGTTGATTTCCGCGTCCAGAAACAACGGCATGCCCGGCACGATCACGTACGGAAACTTCGAGACGCCCTTCGACGGATCGAGCGTCACGACCCGCCCGTCGGATTGCTGCATCGTCACGCCCTCGACGACCGCATGCGTTTCGTCGACGGACACCCGGACGATCTCGGATTGCAGCGTGCCGCCTTCCGCGGCGACCTTCGCCTGGAGCCCGTAGACCGGGCTCTCCCGCCAGATCGCCGACTCCGGCTTCGTCGGCAGCGACACCGTCGTCCCCCAGAAACCGCCCGGCGACGCCTCCGCGACGCCGACCGTCTCCCGGTCGGCGAAGATCGTCACTTGGCTGCCGGCCGGCGCCCGTCCGCTGACGTAGATATCCTGCGAAGCGGACAGTCGCGGCGCTTCCAGCGTGACGGCGACGGGCGTCAGGAAGACGCTGCCGACCGTCTCCTCCCGAGGCTCCGTCTCGTTCGCTAGCCGGAAGCTCATGCCAAGCCGCGCCTCCGCCCGCGTCGCGAACGACGCCGCCAGCTTCAGCCGGTACGTTACGGAGCCCGGACGCTGCCGGTCGACCGCCCCGATCGGCACGAGGTACCGCCCGTCGGACTGCTTCGCCGGCGAGACGACGGCGCCGTTCCAGACGACGCTGTCCTCCTGCAGCGTCGCGCCGGCCGGGACGTCGAGGACGAGGCTCGCTTCGGCGGCGTTCTGGCTCGCATCGAGCCGGTAGCTGCCGCGCAGCGTGACGATTTCGCCCGGCGATACTTCGTTCTTCGCATGCAGCGCGTTGCCATCCCTCCCGAAGAACGCGAAGGTCTGCGCAGGAATCGCGATCGACGGAATTTCGACGATCTTGCCTTCTTCGACCGTGACCTCGCGGGTTACCCGCTTATAGCCGCCGGCCCGAGCGCGTTCCGTGAAATCCACTCGGAACTCTCCTGCTTGCGAGAGTCGGAAGGAATACGTTCCGCCGGCTTGGAACTGCAAGGGTCCGACATAACTCCAAGCGCTCCCTGTCCGACGATATACCGTTCCGGTCAGATTCGCGAAGTCCGTCACCCCGTCGATTCGTCCGACGATCCGCCCTCTCTCCGTCAGCTCCAGCCTCGCCGTGCCGTTGCGATTGTCGTCCAACGCCGCAGTCGTGCATACGCGGGAGTAATCGTCGAACAACCCTTTCGAGCATACGTTAAGCACATCTCCAGGGGACGCTTCGAGTGGAATCCGGTTGTTGCCGCCGATCCAAGCATTGGCATAGACCCCTTCTTTCCCCCCTGTCGCCGTAATGCCGTAATCGACGGCTTGGCGCCAGTCGTCCACCGGCAGCCGTCTGGACGCTTCGTCTAGCGGCGTATATTGGAGATGAATCGTAAGGTATCCACTTCCTCGGTCCGTGACCCGCAGCGGCTGCTCGAGGTCCGTCCCTTCGCCGATGCGAATCGCGACGGGACTCGTCGCCATCTGGTACGACGGCGGTCCTTTCTTCTCGACGCGGAGCGTATAATCGCCGCTCGGTCCCCTCAGAACATAAGCGCCCTGCGCGTCGGTTTCGACCTTATTCTCGATGCTGTTTTTCAAAACGAGATACACGGTCGCGCCGGCCACTGGCTGCCCGCTCTGATCGGTAACGACGCCGCGAACGGCGCCGTCCGGCCGCAGCGCCGCCGATACGGCGAGCTCATTCGCCCCGGGCGTCAGCGTCACGCGCCGTTCCTCAGGCGTCTCGTAAGCCGCCGGAACGTCGAACCGAACGATGATGTCCTCCTCGGCGTACCGCGCGGCGCGCATCCGGTAGCCGTAATCAGCTTCCCATCGAGCCGTCTCGAGACGCTTGCCGTTCGCGTCGTAAAACTTGATCGCGGCATCTTTGATCTCTTCTTCGCCCGGCGTCGTCAGCTTCACCGCGAGCGTTGCGGAAGGCTTCGGCGACAAAGCCGCCTCGGCGCGTCCGCCGCTCTTCACTTCGATCTCCGCCCGCTCGCGGAGCGTCACGCCCCGAGCGTCGATCAATTCGATCGCGTAGACGGCAGGTCCCGGCAGCGGAATCGTCGCTTCCGGGGTTTCGCCGAGGCGAACCCCGCCCTCGTATCGAAGGTTTTCGCTTTTGCTCTTGAGCCGCACCCAGCTTCCCTTCATCTGACCAGCGTAAGCGCCCGTCAGCTTCACCGTCGCCTCCCCCGCGATCTTCAGCGGGAAGCCGGACGGGTCCGCCTCGGCCGATACTTCGGGCGCTCCGACCTGTTCGGCGCGAATCGCCAAGACGTCCGTCGCTCCTTCCGGCGGCGCGAACGCCGCACGGTAGACGCCGGGCTGCGACGCGTCCTCCGTCATCGGCAGCGTCGCGGTCTTCTCGCCTTCCGACGACGATGCGTACCGGACGACGGCCTGCGCTTCGAGGCCGGGCGTGCCGAACGCCAGAATCGCGACGCTCGCGCCCAGCGGGAGCTGCCCGCCGATCCGGTTCGGATGCGACCAGGCGACCGTCGAAAGCTGCGATTCCGGCTGCTCCGCGTCGGTGCACGGCCCTTCGAAGCAGGCGATATGAATGCTGCTGCCTTCGCCTTCGCCCATGAGGAACGCCGCCCGGCTGCCGTCGCCGCTCAGGAACGGGGCGGTTACCGATTTCGCTCGGTTACCGATATACGTCCACTCCTCCGCGACGCGGTCGTACCGAATCGAACCGCGGTCCGAATCGAACGGCTGCGTGCTCGGACTTCCCGGCGTTCGATTGTAATACGAGAAGGCGACGTATCTGCCGTCCGCGCTGATCTGCGGCTCCCCGAGCCCTAGATTCAAGCCTTGACCGAGATGAGAGGCGATCGATTCCGTCGTTCCCGACCGTCGGTCGTGGACGTATACGCGAATGTCCCGGTACCCGACGCCCCCTTGCAGCGCGATCGTTTGACCGTCCTGGGACAGCGAAACGTGCATCGCGCTGACGAGCTCATCGTCCCCGAACGGCACCGGAACATATTCCAGCGCGTTCGTGCGGGTATCGTACACGTACAAGCGGCGAACCGCATCGTCCTGCCAGCCCGGCATATTCGAAGCCGACGTCAGGAACGCCGCGTACCGGCCGTCGCCGCTGATCGCGGGCGACGAGCTGAAGTCGTTCGCGATATCGCCTTCGTTCGTCTTGCTGATCAGCTTCACCGTCTTCGTCGGTCGATGATATAAGAAGATGTCGGTATGCTCGTTGTCGTCTTCCTCTACGATCTTATTCGAATCGCTCTCGAAGACGAGCCACTCCCCGTCGTCGCTCATCGCCAGATGCCTCGGATCGACCGCCCACACCGGCAATACGGTATCGGAGTATCCGGTCGTTCCGTCGTAAATATACAGGTCCGGATTGGTGACCAACATCACCCGGGTCGCGTACGCGACGAACCGTCCGTCTCCGGACATCGCGTACAGTCCGTCTTGCACATACTGGCGCGGGTCGGATAAGTTTTGAGGCAGGCTCCCGATCCGCTTGTAGCGCTTCGCCGGGTCCTCTTCCAAAACATCGTACGTATAGACGCCATATAAGCTGTTCGACGTCGTCGCATCCGGCAGCGTGTACAGACGCGCAATGAATGCCGCTTTCGTGCCGGCCTTGTTCAACATCGGAGAATAGATGCCCTGATTGTATCCGGCGTGCTCCGGTACCGACGCCGCCTCTGCCGAGTAGCGGTGGAACGTCCCGGCCCGCATGCGCATGGACTGTTCGCTTCGATTGCCGGCCCGGTCGACCGCATAGATCTCGTACTGGAACAATCCGGTCTCCGGCAAGCCGGCGTCCAAGTAAAATAAATCCCGAGTCTCCCCTAGCTTCGCGCCGTCTCGGAACACCTCGTACCGATCCACGGTCGAATCCCGCGAATACGAGCCGTCCGGATTCGGTTCCCGCTCATACGGCGAATCCCACTGAAGCAAAATCTGATCGTACGCGGGGTTGGTCCACCCCTTGGACTCCGGCTCCATCGGCTTCGTCTCGTCGAATTCCACGAACTGCGACGCGGACGCCGGACTCGTCAGTCCATCCTTCTCCGCCGTCGCATAGAATTCGTACACCCCGGTCCCGCTCCATAACGACGCTCCCGTTTCGAACGAGCCGATGTCGCCGTACACCGCTTCGGTGACGTAGACGCTGCCGCTCTCTTGAACGGCGCCGTCCTTGCGGTAGTAAATCCGGACCGTCGACTCCAGCGGCGCCGTCCCCCGAATCTCGACTTCGGAAAACGCGACCGCGCTCGGCATCGGCTCGAGCGCCGGCGCGGACAGCGTCCCGTCCGAGAGCGCCGGCGTCTCGATCTCGCCGAGCAGCTGCGCGACCGTCTCGGGCGGCGGCGCCGGTGGTTCGTCGCCCGCTCGAATCGGTACGGCGGGCGCCGTCGACGTCGCCAGGACGGACGCGATGACCGCGGCCCATATCGTCTTGCGTATTCTTCGCTTCACGTGGCAAGCTCCTCCTCGTTCCTCGTTCCTCGTAAGAAACCGTAAACTACGTTCATTCTAACGAGAGCTCCCCTATGACAATCGTGACGGTTTGTCACGACTGTAGTCATAGAAGACCAAAGAAGGAGTCGCTATAGAGCGATAGTCTCAACAAAAAAAGACCGATAGGGCGACTATCGCCCCATCGGTCTTCCTCTTCCCGCTTATACCATAACTTTGCAAATATCGTTCGTGAACGCGACCGGATCCTGCACCGGCAGCCCTTCGATCAGGAGCGCCTGGTTGTAGAGCAGGTTCGTGTACAGGTTCAGCTTCTCCTTGTCGTTCGCGTGCGCGGCTTTCAACGAAGCGTACACGGGATGGTTCATATTGATTTCGAGCACCTTCTCGGCTTGGACGTTCTGTCCGCCGTTCGGCATCGCGTTCAGCACCTTCTCCATCTCGATCGTAATTTCGCCTTCCGTGGAGAGGCACACCGGATGGGACTTCAGCCGCTTCGACGCCTTCACCTTCTTGACCTTGTCGGACAAGAGGCCTTGCATGTACTCGAACAGCTCCTTCGCTTCGTCCGTTTCCTTCGCCGCGTCTTCGCTCGCGTCCGGCTCGATGCCGAGATCGCCGCTCGATACCGACTTGAACTCCTTGTCCTTGTACTTCTGGAGCATCTTGATCGCGAACTCGTCGATCTCCTCCGTGAAGTACAGCAGCTCGTAGCCCTTGTCCGTCACGAGCTCCGCCTGCGGCAGCTTCTCGATGCGCTCGATGGAATCGCCCGTCGCGTAATAGATGAACTTCTGATCTTCCGGCATGCGGGAGACGTATTCGTCGAGCGTTACGAGCTTCTTCTCCTTCGAGGAGTGGAACATCAGCAGATCCTGCAGGTCGTCCTTATGCGCGCCGTAGTCGCTGTACGCGCCGAACTTCAGCTGACGGCCGAACGCCTTGTAGAACTCCTCGTACTTCTCGCGCTCGTCCTTCAAGAGGGAGAGGAGCGCGCTCTTGATTTTGTTCTTGATGTTCTTCGCGATCAGCTTCAGCTGGCGGTCGTGCTGCAGCATCTCGCGGGAGATGTTGAGCGACAAGTCTTCCGAGTCGACCATGCCCTTCACGAAGCTGAAGTAGTCCGGCAGCAGGTCGCCGCACTTGTTCATGATGAGCACGCCGTTGGAGTAGAGCTCGAGACCCTTTTCGTATTCCTTGGTGTAGTAATCGAACGGCGTCTGGCCCGGGATGAAAAGGATTGCGTTATACACGACCGCGCCGTCGGCGCTGACGTGCAGATGCTTGATCGGCTTGTCGAAGCCGTAGCGCTTCTCGAAGTAGAAGTTCTCGTAGTCTTCGTCCTTCAGCTCGTTCTTGTTCTTGCGCCAGATCGGCACTTGGCTGTTGACGGTCTGCTCCTCCGTAACGTCTTCCCATTCGTTCTCCGCGCCTTCCTTCTTCTTGCTGCGCGTGACGTCCATCTTGATCGGGTAGCGAATGAAGTCGGAGTACTTCTTAACGATGTTTTGCAGGCGGTACGTCTCGAGGAACTCGTCGTAATTGTCGTCCTCGGTGTTCGGCTTGATCTTCAGCACGATGTCCGTGCCGACCGTCGCCTTCGTTCCGGGTTCGACCGTATAGCCGTCGGCGCCTTTGGAATTCCACACATACGCCTCGTCGCTGCCGAGCGCGCGGCTCGTCACCGTCACCTCGTCCGCGACCATGAACGCCGAGTAGAAGCCTACGCCGAATTGACCGATAATGTTGTGGCCGTCTTTCAGTTCGTTCTCCTGCTTGAAGGCCAACGATCCGCTCTTCGCGATGACGCCGAGGTTGTTCTCGAGGTCTTCTTTCGTCATGCCGATGCCGGTATCCGAAATCGTCAGCGTGCGATTGTCCTTGTCCGGCGTTATCTTAATGTAGTAATCCTCTTGGTTGAACGTCAGCGAGTCGTCCGAAAGAGCCTTGTAATAAATCTTGTCGATCGCGTCGCTGGCGTTGGAGATCAATTCTCTTAGGAAAATCTCTTTCTGCGTATAGATGGAGTTGATCATCATCTCCAACAGACGCTTGGATTCCGCCTTAAACTGCTTCTTAGCCATCCGTTCGGTTCCCTCCACATCGATTCTGCCGCGTAATGATTAGCACTCTATTGAACTGAGTGCTAATTCTCCTTTTTATATAACATACTCGATTTTTCCATGTCAACCGCGAGTCCGTCCACCGCTTCTCTCGTGCACGGCGTGACGAGCGACAGCGGCTTGCCTGCGGCGGCGCGCGCTTGCTCCAGCGCTTCCTCCGGCTTGCCGAGCTTCTGCAGCGTCAGCGCGTAATAATAGTAAGATTCGGCGTGCTTCGGCTTCTTCTCGATCGTCTTCTCGTACCACTGGGCGGCTTCCTCGTATCGTCCGAGCATATAGTACGTCTGCGCGAGGTTGTCCAAAATCGAAACGTCGCTGTCGTTGTACTCCTGCGCCTCTCGATTGATCGCGAGCGCTTCCTCGAGATCGCCCCGCAGCAGCTTGAAATAACCGAGATTCGCGTACACGGTCGTATTCTTGTATTCCTTATGTACTTCTTCCAGCAGCGCGACGGCTTCGTCCCGCTTGCCCTGCAGCCATAGCGCGGTCGCCAGGTTCAGCTGCCCCTGCATGCGCGGGATGCCGGGCTTCGTCTTCGGCAGCGCCTCCTCCAGCACGCGTTCCGCCTTGACCGGGTCGCCGGCCTTCATGAGCAGGTACGCGTAGCCGATCGCTTGCGGCGGCTTCGCGTTGGGGAGATTCGCGCTCTTCTCGAACAGGCGCAGAGCCTTCTCGGCGTTCCCCTTCATAAGTTCCGCATTGCCCCGCCCGGCGTACCAGGTCGGTCTGAGCGCATAGAAGGCGGCAAGAAGCAGGACGAAAATAACGAGTAGAATAACGGCTTGAACTGGCGGCATAAGGCAAGATTCCTCGCTTTCGGATCGGAAGTGTCGCCTTCTATTATAGCCGATCCCTCCGAGATCGCCTAAGCCGCCGTTGCGGCGGGACCCGCTTCGTCGACATCGGCGCCGCCGCCCCGAATATTGCGACTGCGGCGCCTATGCGTCCCCGCCGATCCGCACGACAGTCCGGCCGCGAATCGTACCGCGGAGGATGTCCGCGAGCCGCTCAGGCAGCTCGTCGAAGCCGATCTCCTGCGCGATGTCCGTCAGAAGTCCGGCCGGCTTCCACTCGTCCGCCATCGCGCGCCACAGCTCGAGCCGCGTCTCCATCGGACACGCGACCGAGTCGATGCCGAGCAGGTTGACGCCCCGCAGGATGAACGGAAAGACGGACGCTTGCCACTCGCCGCCGCCGGCCATGCCGCTGACGGCGGCCGATCCGCCGTATTGCAGGGAACCTAGCACATGGCGCAGCCCTTCGCCGCCGACCGGATCGATCGCCGCCGCGAACCGCTGCTTGAGCAGCGGGGACGGCTTCTCCGGCGCGAGCGCGGCGCGGTCGATAACGTCGGTCGCGCCGAGACGGGTCAGGTAGTCGCGCTCCGACGCTCGTCCCGTGCTCGCCGTCACCTCGTACCCCGCCCGCGCGAGCAACGCGACGGCGATGCCGCCGACGCCCCCCGACGCGCCGGTGACGAGCACCGGACCGCGGTCGGGCCGCAGGCCGTTGTCCTCGAGCCGCCGGAGCGACAGCGCCGCCGTAAAGCCGGCCGTGCCGAGCGCCATCGCCTCCTTCGGCGACAGACTCTCCGGCAGCGGCACGAGCCAGTCGGCCGGCAGCCGGGCCAGCTCCGCGAAGCCGCCGTCGTGCGAGACGCCGAGCCCGTAGCCGGTCGCAACGACGCTGTCGCCTTCGCGGAAGCGCGGCGCGCTAGATTGCACGACGACGCCCGCAAGGTCGATGCCGAGCGTCCGCGGATACGCCGCCACGACCTTGCCGTTCGCCGTCGCCGCCAGCCCGTCCTTGTAATTCACGCTCGAGTACGCGACGCGAACCGTCACTTCTCCCTCCGGCATTTCCTCCATTTTGCGTTGCTCGAACCCGGCCGAGAAGCCGTCCGCCGTCTTGCGCGCCGCGAACGCTCGATACTTCTCCATATCTCAGTTTCCTCCGATCGTTAATAAGAATGGTTTACGCGAGGGTAATCTTGTTGCAACCATTCTAACAAACGCCCTCTCCCCTCGCTATTCATCCGCACACGACTTGGCACCGGAATCGCCGTGTGAGGGGTGACCGCCTTCACTTCTTTCGCCCCCTCATCTTACAGCTGAGCCAAGGGAATTCGGGGAGAAGGAACTGCGAGGAATACTTGGCCCGAGGCGCACAGCAAGGCGCGGACAGCTGAGCGAGCTCAACGAAGGGATTGCGGGGAGCTGAGACCAAGAGAAGCGCCAAAAAAAGAAGGGCGACATCGTCACCCTTCCTCCCCCGCGGCTTGTAAATTGCGGAATTGATTGTAAAACATCTGGTAATACGTGCCTTCTCGCCTCATCAATGCGTCGTGGTCGCCTCGCTCGGCCACCTCGCCGCGATCGATGACCATGATCGTGTCCGCGTCGCGGATCGTGTTCAACCGATGCGCGATGACGAAGCTGGTTCGATCCCGCATGACGTTCAGCAGCGCTTCCTGAATGTGCAGCTCCGTGCGCGTGTCGATGCTGCTCGTCGCCTCGTCGAGAATCAAGATCGACGGCTGCGCCAGAACGACGCGCGCGATCGCGAGCAGCTGCCGCTGCCCCTGGCTGATGTTGCCGCCGTTTTCGGTCAGGACGGTGTCGTAGCCTTGCGGCAGCCGGCGGATGAACACGTCCGCGTTCGCCGCCCGCGCCGCCGCTACGACCTCTTCGTCCGTTGCGTCCGGCTTGCCGTATTTGATGTTGTCCTTGACGGTGCCGGAGAACAAATACGTGTCCTGCAGCACGATGCCGAACGCTCGGCGCAAGCTGTCGCGGGTATACTCCCGGATGTCTCGGCCGTCGAGCAGAATGCGCCCGCCGGTCGGATCGTAGAACCGGGTGACCAGGTTGACGATCGTCGTCTTGCCCGCGCCGGTCGGCCCGACGAGCGCCGTCGCGCTTCGCTCCGGCGCTTCGAAGCTGACGTTCCGCAAAATCGGAACGTCGGCGCGGTAACCGAAGCTGACGTTCTCGAAGACGACCTTCCCTTCCGGCCTCCGCAGCTCGACCGCGTCGGGCGCGTCCGGGGCTTCCTCCTTCTCGTCGAGCACCTCGAACGCCCGCTCCGCGCCGGCGACGCCCGCCTGCAGCACGTTATACGTCTGCGCCAGCTCGTTCAGCGGACGGACGAACTGCCGCGAGTACCCGACGAAGCTCGCGATAACGCCGACCGTGATCGAGCCCTTCACCGCCAGCAAGCCGCCCGTCAACGCGATCGCGGCGAAGCCGATGTTGTTGATGACGCTCAGCAGCGGCATCATGAAGCCGGACCATACCTGCGCCTTGACGGCGGCGTCGTACAGCTTGACGTTTACGGTCTCGAACTGCTCGATCGACTTCTCCTCGTGATTGAACGCCTTCACGATCTGTTGTCCGGTGATCGTCTCTTCGATATGGCCGTTGAGCGCGCCGAGGTGCGCCTGCTGGTCTTTGAACAGCACGCTCGTGCGTTTCGTGATCGTGCGCGCCAGCAAGAAGACGAGCGGCACGGTCACGAGGGCGGCCAACGTCAGAAGCGGGCTGAGCACGAGCATCATAATGAGCGAGCCGAGAATGGCTAGCGAACCGGACATCAGCTGCACGGTCGACTGCGAGATCGTCGTGCTGACGTTGTCGAGGTCGTTCGTCAGTCGGCTCATCACTTCGCCGTGCGAGCGGGAGTCGAAGAAGCCGAGCGGCAGCTTCTGCAGCTTCGCGAACAGCGACGCCCGCAGACCCGCGACGACGCGCTGCGATAAGCCCGCCATCATCCAGCCTTGCAGGAACGACAGCGCGCCTTCGCCGACGTAAGCCGCGGTCAAGGCGACGATGACGACGGGCAGCAGGCCCATGTCGCCGTCCGCGATCGCGTCGACGCCGACCCCGATCAAGTAAGGGCCGGCGACGCCGATCGCCGCGCTCAACGCGACGAAGACCGCGATCAGCGCAAGCCCGGCGCGTTCCTTGCCGAAGTACGACCACAGCCGCTTCATCGTCGCTTGGAACTGCTTCGGCTTGACGACCGGCCCCCGGCCCGGAGGGCCGAAACCGCCCGGACGGCCCGGCATGGGAGGTCCCGGCGGCGGACCGCCCGCGCCTCCGGCGTTCTCGCGATTCTTGCGATCCGACTCAGACATGGCTCCGCACCTCCTTCCCGACTTGCGATCGATAGATTTCTTGGTAGACGCGGCATGTCTGCATGAGCTCGTCATGCGTGCCGACGCCGACGACCTCGCCGAGGTCCAGTACGACGATCTTGTCGGCGTCCATGACCGAGCTGATCCGCTGCGCGATCAGGAGGCACGTCATCCCTTTCGCGTACGCCTTCAGCGATTCCTTGATTCGCGATTCTGTGGCGGTGTCCACAGCGCTCGTGCAGTCGTCCAAGATTAAGATGCGCGGCTTCTTCACGAGCGCCCGCGCGATCGAGACGCGCTGCTTCTGGCCGCCGGACAGGTTGACGCCGCGCTGCCCGAGCCGCGAACGGTAGCCCTCCGGCAAGCGCGCGATGAACTCGTGCGCTTCCGCCATCTTGGCCGCGCGTTCGACGTCGGCTTCTAGAGCATTTTCGTCGCCCCACCGGATGTTATCGAGAATCGTGCCGGAAAACAGCACGCTCTTCTGCGGCACGATCGCGATCGACTCACGCAGCGCCGCCGGATCGACGTCCTTCGCGTCGACGCCGTCGACGAGCACCCGCCCGCCGGTCGCGTCGTAGAAGCGCGGGATGAGCCCGACCAAGGTGCTCTTCCCCGAACCGGTGGAGCCGATGATGCCGACGGTTTCCCCCGGCTCGCACGCGAAGCTGACGTTCTTCAGCACGGGAGAGCCCGGCGCCTCGCCGTACGCGAAGTCGACGCCTTGAAATTCGATTCTCCCTTCCTTGCTCTTCGGCGCCGCGTCCGTCTTCCACGTCATGTCGTTCGTCTGGGCGAACACCTCGCCGATCCGGATCGCGGAAGCGCGAGCCCGCACGAACATGGCGAACACCATCGACACCATCATGAGCGAAAAGAGCATCTGCGTCATATAGTTAATGAACGCGACGAGCTCGCCCACTTCGCCGCTCTGCATGGCGCCCGACTCCATCCACCGGCCGCCGATCCAAAGAATCGCGACGACGCCCAGGTTGACCGTCAGCATGATCGCCGGATTGAAGACGGCCATGGCTCGCATCGCGCTCGTCGAGCGCTGCCGCTGCTCCTCGTTCGTCGCCCCGAACTTCTCGACCTCGAAGCCGAACCGGTTGAACGCCTTGACGACCCTCACACCGGCGAGATATTCGCGCACCGCCGCGTTCACGCGGTCGAGCGACTGCTGCACTTTCAAAAACCGGGAGAAGCCGACCTTCATATTGAAGGCGACGAGCGCGGCGACGATCGGCACGACGACCGCGAAGATGGTCGACAGCTCCGGGTTGAGCCGGATCGCGAGGATGAGCGCCCCGATGCCGAGCAGCGGCGCCTTGACGAAGATGCGCATCAGGCCGCCGACGAAGTTCTGTACGAGCGTGATGTCGTTCGTCATGCGGGTAATGAGCGACGCGCGCTCGAACTTGTCGATGTTCGCGAACGACAGCGATTGAATTTTCCGAAACAGGTCGCTCCGCAGCTCCGCGCCGAATTTCTGCGACACGTAGACGGCGAGCACGTTCCGAAGGCTGGCCGCGATCGCGCCGCCCGCCGTGATGAGCAGCATGAGCCCGCCGATGCGGAGCACGTAATCCATGTCCCCGTTCGCGATGCCGCGGTCGATGATGTCGGCCAGCAGCGTCGGCATCATGAGGTCCGCCGCCGCCTCGAGCGTCAGGAAGAAAATCGCCAAAAGAAAGCCCTTCCAATACTTCTTAATATATTTTCCGCTTGGCATCCGCCGCTACGCCTCCCCGTTCCCCCGCAATTGGTCGGACAGCTTCTTCATGAGCCGCACGAGCTCCGCGCGATCCGCTTCGTCGAGCCGCTCGAACGGCCCCGCGAGCGATGCTCTCCAAGCGTCCTCCGTCTTGCGGATCGTCTCAAGACCCGCCTCCGTCAGGGCGATGTTCTTCACGCGGGCGTCCGTCGCATCCTGTTCTCGCCTCACGATGCCCGACCGCTCCAGCCGGTCCAGCATCTGCGACATCGTGCTGGCTCGCACGTCGAGATGCTCCGCCAGCTGTCCGATCGTCGCGGCGCCCCGCCGCTGCAGCTGCCTCAGCAGCAGCCACTGCACCTTCGTAAGCGGCTGCTGCCGCTGCGCGTCCCACGTCGACGAGCGCAAATGCCGATTCACGGCTTGCAGCGACGCCAAAAATTGTTCCAGGTTCGCATCCATCGTGCCGCCCCCTTTTCCACATATTTGTATTATATAGCTAACCTAAATAAAATGCATCAATAATCGTCCCCTTTTCCCCGGCCCATATGGTAGGATAGTAATAAATTTATGGCGTTAAGCTTTGAACCCCAGGAGCGTGCGTGCGGATCATGGAAACAAATATCATAACGATGTTCATTACGTTGGTCGCCACTTCGGGCGTGTTCACGCTGTTCCTGTGCCTATACGCGTATGTCAAACGGAAGGAAATTCCCGGCGCGCGCACGTTCATTTGGTATACGGCCTCCATGGCGATTTACATCTTCGCGGTCGCCTTCGAGTGGACGAGCGATACGGTGGAAGAGATCATGCGCTGGACCGTCCTTGAATATCTCGGCATCGCCTTCGCGCCGCCGCTCGGTCTGTTGCTCGTGCTGCAATATATCGGCAAGTCGGTCCCCCGCAAGGTCGCGGCGCTCATGTTCGTCGTGCCCGCCGTTACGTTCTTGTCGGTGGCGACGAACGAGTGGCATCATTTGTTTTATAAATCCATTTTCCTCCGTGAAAATACTCCCTCCCCCCTCGCCGACGTCGAGATCGGGGAGATGTACATCGTGCACGGCGCGTACACGTTCGGCTGCATGCTGGCGTCCGTCGTCCTGCTCGTTCGCCAGTGGTTTCGGACGAACCGGGCGTTCCGGCTGCAGCTCGCGACGCTGACGATCGGTCAGTTTCTGCCGATGGTCGGCGCGTTCTTGTATTTGATGGGCGTCACGCCGTACGGGATGGATCCGGTGCCGATGGTGCTGTGCCTGACGTCGGGCATGTACATCTGGGCGATGGTGTCCTCTCGCGTCCTGACGATCGTGCCGATCGCCAAGGAGCGGCTGTTCGAAAGCCTGCGGGAAGGCGTTATCGTGCTGGACGCGACGGAGCGCATCGTCGACTTCAACGCGGCGGTCGCCCGCATGATGCCGGGGCTGACCGCTTCCTCGGTCGGGACGTTCCTTCGCGACGAGTGGCCGCGGCTGACCGGCTCCCCGCTGCCCGTCGGCGGGACCGGGGACGGGATGCAGGAAGTGATGGTCTGGACGGTGAAAGGCGAGGACGTCTCCTACCAAGTGCGGTCGTCGCTCGTGCGCGACCGGACGGGCGAGACGATCGGCCGCCTGCTCATGCTGATCGACGTGACGGAGCAGAAGCGGCTGCAGGACAAGCTGACGCAGATGGCGTACTTCGACGGACTGACGAAGCTGCTTAACCGGGCACGGTTCGTGCAGCGAAGCCGGGAGCTGTTGTCCTCGGCCCAGCGGTTCGGCCTGCCGGTGTCGTTCGTCTTGTTCGACATCGATTCGTTCAAGCGGATCAACGACACGTACGGTCACGACGTCGGCGATCAAGCGATCGTGCACGTCGTCTCGATCGCGAAGCGGCTGCTTCCGCCGGACGCGCTGTTCGCTCGCTACGGCGGCGAGGAGTTCGCGCTCGCGCTGCCGTCCGCGACCGGGCTCGAGGCGGTCGAGCTGGCGGAGCGCGTCCGGGCGGCGTTCGAGGCCGAGCCGCTCCGCGCGGGCGGGGAGACGATCCTCGTGACGTCGAGCTTCGGCGCGGCAGAGGCCCGGGGGAGCGACGACACGCTGGAGTCACTGCTGCGCGACGCGGACGCGGCGCTGTACGCCGCGAAGCGAGCGGGCCGCAACCGGGTGCGCGCGTTCGAGCCGACGACGTAAGGCAAGGGGCTTTCGGGGCGAAGTCAGACTGCCCCGGAGGCCCCTGCCTGTGCCGCCAAACTGCTCAAAATTTGACACCTTCGCCGCAAACGGCTCAATTATTGACACGTTCCCCCGCCTGCCGTCCGACCGCCTTCCTCCGACAGCCTCGTTTACCGCGCATCACCAGCGATTGCGCCGACAAACTGCTCAAAATTTGACACCTTCGCCGCAATCTGCTCAATTTTTGACACGTTCCCCGGCCAGCCGACCGACCGCCTTCCTCCGACAGCCTCGTTTACCGCGCATCGCCCGCGACTACGCCGCCAAACTGCTCAAAATTTGACACCTTCGTCGCAAACGGCTCAATTATTGACACGTTCCCCCGCCTGCCGTCCGACCGTCTTCCTCCAACAGCCTCGTTTACCGCGCATCGCCCGCGACTATGCCGCCAAACTGCTCAAAATTTGACACCTTCGCCGCAAACGGCTCAATTTTTGACACGTTCCTCTGCCAGCCGACCGACCGCCTTCCTCCAACAGCCTCGTTATCCGCGCATCACCCGCGACTACGCCGCCAAACTGCTCAAATTTTGACACCTTCGCCGCAATCGGCTCAAATTTTGACACGTTCCCCGCAAAATAAAGAGGGACGCCGCTAGGCATCCCTGATCAAATCGCTTCCATTCATCTACAGCACTTCATCTAGCGAGCCGCCGCGTCTCTCCCATAGAGCGCGCTGCCGATCACGCCGGCTTCGTCGCCGAGCGCCGCCGGCACGACCGAGATCCGCTCCCAGTAGTCGGAGATCAACAGCCGCTGCATCGCCTCGCGAACGGGCGCGAGCAGCCGCTCGCCGGCCGCCGCCGCGCCGCCCCCGACGAGCACGACGTCCGGGCTGTACATCGTCACCGCGTACGCGAGGCCACGGCCGAGCTGCTCGCCCGTCCGCCGCAGCACCTCGATCGCGACCGCGTCGCCTTCGTCGTACGCCCGGGACACGTCCCGCGCCGTCAAGCCGGGCATGCCTTCGCCCGGGAACCACTCGCGCAGCACCGACGCTCGTCCGTCCCGCTCGACGAGGTCGCGCGCTTGGCGGGCGATGCCCGTCGCCGACGCGACCGTCTCGAGGCAGCCGGTCAAGCCGCACCCGCACCGGTACGGAATGCTCTCGAGCGGGATATGCCCGAGCTCCCCCGCCATGCTGCCGCCGCCGTAAAACAACCGCCCGTCCGACACGAGCGCCGCGGCGAGCCCCGTCCCGACGGTCACGCCGAGCACGTGCCGAACGCCGCGGCCCGCGCCGAGCAGCGCTTCCCCGTAGACGTACATCCGGACGTCGTTGTCGATCGCGACCGGAACGCCGAGCCGCTCCCGCATCCGCGCGACGACCGGCACGTCGCGCCATCGCAGATTCGTGCTGTTGAGCGCGACGCCGCCCTCCTGATCAATGAAGCCGGGCACGCCCATGCCGACCGTAATCGCGTCCCCGGGCACGCCGCATCGGCCGAGCAAGCCGCGCACCGTCGCCGCGATCCGATCGAACAGCGAGTCCGGCCCTTCCCCCGCCAGCGTAGGGATGCTCTCCTTCGCCGCGACGCGCTCCCCGTCGAGCAAGCCGATCGCCGTATTCGTTCCTCCGATATCTACTCCGACGCAATAGGACATGCCTGCGTCCTCCTCTGCCTAGTAAAGTCTTCCCTCTATTATAGTTTCTCGTCCGGAAAATATCTCCACTTTTTCCGTACCGCCCCGTATGTTTCGCCTCTCTCTCGACCATCCTAGTAGTATCGTAAATTAAGAGAGTATCGGAGGAATGAACCGTGAGCTTCGAGTTGGCGTTATTGGCGTTCGTCATCGTCGCGTTCGGATTTCTATGGCTACGAACTAAGAAACAACTCCAATCCACCCGGGAAGGCAGCGCTCTGCTGACGGACATCGCGGCGGAGCAGCGAGAGACGCTTCGGCATGGTTTATATCAGCGATTCAAGAGAAGCGACGATACGGAAAAGGAAAATCCGTTCGACTTCGAACACTTCGTCGCCGAACTGCTGACGGTCGTCAACGAAAGCGACGTATACGTGACGAAGTCGACCGGCGACTTCGGCGTCGACATCGAAGAACGGCGGGACGACGGTTTATTCTTATACCAGGTCAAGTGTTACGAGAAGCCCGTCGGTTTCGAGCCGATCGCCATCCTCCATTCGCGGATCGTCAAGGACGGGGCGGACGGGGGCTGCGTCGTCACGACGAGCGCGTTCACGCAAGCCGCGATCGACTATGCGAAGGCGGTCGACATCGAGCTGATCGACGGGGACGATCTATTGGACCTGTGGGAGGAAGCGTTGGAGTATAAGAAGGAAACGGCGCGTGAGCTCATCCCGGACGTGGTGTGATTATCGAGCAGAAAGAGATGTTCCATCTTACTGAATCATCTCTTTCCGGGCTCGCGGTTACCCCGCGCGTAATACGGCACCAGCGTTAGATATGGTGGACTTTAATTGGGTTTGTATGTTCGGAACTCAATCTTTCCCGGTCAGCAATCTTCTGCCGAATTGCACGCGCGCTTCAAGCTCGATCATAAACTTGCATTCCTCGCAGCAGTGCATCCCCTTCGCGTTCCGCTTCACTCGATCGTACGCGGCCGTGCCCTCGAAGACGACGAACTCCTTCTTGCAGATGTAACAAATCGAACGCAGCCGAAACCCGTCTTCGTTCATCACTCGATCCCTCCCGGGCCGGGAGCTTCGCCGGCATTGACGGGCGAAGCGCATCGCGGTATAAAGAAAATATGAAATAACACACTGTGCTAAAATATTTTAGTTCAGTGTGCCAAATATAGCAAGGGGCTAACAACGTTGCCGAAAATCGTGGACCACGAGGAAAAGAGGAAGCTCATCGCCGAGACGGCGTGGCGCATCATCGAGTCGAAGGGGATCGAGCATGCGTCCATTCGCGCCGTCGCCGCCGCCGCGAGACTGTCGCCCGGCGCCCTGCGGCATTACTTCACGACGCAGGACGAACTGCTCATGTTTATCGTGGATTATTATTTGACGAGAGGAACCCAGCGCGTCGAGTATCCGACGATCGGTTCGCTGCCGATGGAGGCCGCGAAGGAGGCGCTGCTCACGCTGCTCCCGACGGCCCCGGACAAGCGAACGGCGACCGGCGTCTGGTGGGTGTTCGCGATCCGTTCGCTGACGAGCGCCGCGCTGCAGGGGAAGAAGGACGAGCTGACGGACGGACTCCACGGGCTGACCGCGGCCGTTCTCGAGCTGTTGGCGAAAGCCGGGCTGCTCCCGCCGACGCTGGATACGAAGCTCGAGACGCTCCGGCTCGCCGCGGTCGTCGAAGGGCTGACGATACTCGCCTTGCTCCGGCCGGAGCTTTATACGCCGGAGACGATCGAGTCGATCGTCCGCCGACACATCGAAGAGCTTTGCGGCGTCCGATGAACGGGAATTCCTCAGCCTTATTACACGAACGAAGGGCTTGCCCAGAGGGAGAAATCACCTCTGAGACAAGCCCTTCCTTTTTCAAACCCGCCTTCACCGTCCCAACGCCACGCCCAGTTAGCGCCCCAATGGTTACGTTGCCTTCCGCCGATACGAGCGGAAGGTCAGCGGCGCGAACGCGAGCAGCGCGGCGGCCATGACGGCGAGCGCCTTCGTCAGCTCGACGACGTCCGTCTGGCCGTGCATGAGCCCCCGGGCGGCGGTCGACGTCAGGCTGATCGGGTTATACGCGACGATCGGACCGAGCCAATTCGGCATCGTGGACGTATCCACGAAGACGTTGCTAGTGAAAAGAAGCGGGTACAGCGCGATGTACGACATGCTGGAGATCGACTCCGTCTTCTTGACGACGACGCCGAGGAACGCGAAAATCCAGCTCAGGCAGAACGCGTACGCGAGGACGAGCAGCAAGGCCAGCGCCGCGCCGACAACGCCGCCTTCCGGCCGGAAGCCGAGCACCAAGCCGAAGGCGAGCGTCGTGAGCAGCGCCGCCGCGAACTGCAGCAGGTTGATCCCCATCGTTCCGACGATCGCAGCGGGCTGCCAGAACGGAAGCGTCCGAAACCGGTTGAACACGCCGCGGTCGATATCGGTTTTGATGCCGATGCCGATGTAGACCGTCATGCTCGTCACCGTGTACACCAGCATACCGGGCAGCAGAAACTGCAAGTAGTTTCCTGTCGAACCGGAGATCGCGCCGCCGAATAGGAACGTAAAGATGAGCAGGAAGACGACGGGGAACACAACGACGTCGATCGCCATATACGGCAGCATGCTCAGCGATCTTCGCCAAGAGCGCCAAGCGAACGTCGAGATCGCGCGAGCCGGATTCGGAGGCGGCGGGATCGCCCCCTGCCTCATCGCCCGAAGCAGCTTCGACTCGTTCTGCATGTTCATACGAACGCCTCCTTCTCCGGAGCCGACCGTCCGGTGAGCGCGAGGAACACCTCGTCCAGACTCGGCTCGCTCAGCGAAAATTGGACGACCGCGACGCCCGCTCGAGACAGGGCGAGCAGCGCCTCGGCCGCCAGCGCCGGGTCCGGCGCCGCCGCGGAGAGCGCCGTCGGTTCGGCGAGCGTCCGCACGTCGGCGCGCAGGGCGCCTCGCAGGACGCGCTCCGCGTCGGCCCGCTGCTCCGCGCGTTCCAGGCGAACATGCACCGTCCCGCGGCCGACGGACGCCTTCAGCTCGGCCGAGGTTCCTTCGGCGATCACGACGCCTCCGTCGATCACCGCGATGCGATCGGCCAACCGGTCGGCCTCTTCCAAATATTGCGTCGTGAGCAGGATGGTCGTCCCGGCTTGCTTCAACAGGCGCACCATATCCCACACCTCGTTCCGGCTGCGCGGATCGAGCCCCGTCGTCGGCTCGTCGAGCACGAGCAGCTCGGGCGTCGCGAGCATCGCCGCCGCAAGATCGAGCCGCCGCCGCATGCCTCCCGAATATTGCGACGCCGGTTTCCCCGCCGCTTCCGAGAGGCCGAAGGCGTCCAGCCATTCGTCCGCTCTCGCCGCGGCCGCCTTGCTTCCGTACCCGAGCAGCCGCCCGAATAACTTCAAGTTGTCCCGGCCGCTCAGCTCTTCGTCCACCGCCGCGAACTGCCCGGTGAGACCGATCCGGCGACGAACCGCGTCAGGCTCCCGCACGACGTCGCGGCCGAACACCGCGGCAGTTCCTCCGTCGGGTCGAAGCAGCGTCGCGAATACATTCACCAACGTCGTCTTACCCGCCCCGTTCGGTCCGAGCAAACCGTACACGCTGCCCCGCGTCACGCGCAGATCGATCCCTCGCAGCACCTCGGTTCGGCCGAACGATTTTCGAAGTCCTCTCGCTTCTAATGCCAACTGTTCCGGTATCATTGGTTCCTCCTCCGATCAAGGATAAAACCATCGTACAACATGAATGCAAGTCCTCGGCTTGGAAAAGAAGAACCCTCTCGCCCCGCCGTTTCCCGAGCTTCGACCTTCCACAGCGGCTTTAAGGTTTTACTTGAATGTTCGATCGAACGCTTTACAAGCGGACCGAAGACTGGTTAAATCGGGTACGACGAGAACGGAGCGACGAGCGGAAGAAGAGGCTTGCGGAAGGGGGAAATCGGTTGAAGTACCGGCCGATCGACATCGCGAGGCGGCTCGGGATCAGCACGAGCGCGCTGCGACATTACGAGGATTGGGGCCTTGTGCCGCCCGTTGCGCGGGGAGCGAACGGGTATCGAATCTATACGGAGGAGCATCTCGCTTATTTCGAATGCGTTCGCGCGATGAGCGCCGGCTTCGGCATGGCGCTGACTTCCGACGCGTTGAAGCGGGTCCGGAGTGGCGATTTCGACGCCGCCCTATGGATCGTCAACGATGCGTTAAGCGAGCTGCAGCAGGAGAAGCGAATGGCGGAGCAAACGATCCGCGCGCTGGAGACGATCGAGCCGGCCGAGCTCGAATCGAAGGGGAAGCGGAAGTGGATGACGATCGGCGAGGTGTCGAAACTGACCGCCCAGCCGGCATCCGCCATACGTCACTGGGAGAAGATGGGCCTGATCGACCCGCCCCGAAACGAAGAAAACGGATACCGGCTGTACGGCCCGGCGGAGGTGCGGCACATCCGGATCATCGCGCCGCTGAGGACGTCGGTCTGGTCGCTCGAGACGATACAGCGGGTCGTCCGCGAGCTCGACCGCAACGACTTGGAGCAGGCGCGGCGCGTGGCCCGGGATGCGCTGCGCTACCTGCACGATTCTCTTCGGAGGCGCATACGCGGCATCCGGCATCTGGACTTGCTCGTCGAGCTGGCCGAGGGCGGGCCCGCCGCGCCGCGCCGGCCTACTTGTTAAGCTGCGACAGCTCGTTGTACCGTCTCAGCAGCGTAGCGCGGTTCAGCCGAACGCGATGCGCGCGTTCGAGGCTCTCCTGCACGAGCGTCGGCTCGACGCCGAGCTCCTCCGGCGTCGCGGGGCCGCCGGCTTCGGCCAGCAGCGCCCGCAGCTCGGTCGGCCCTGGCACCGCCTGCAGCATGGAGCGCAGATCCGGGACGCCGTCAAGCGCGACCGAGTCCTCCTCCGCGATGCGGCGGTACCGCTCGGACACGAGCGCGCAGGCGACGCCGACCTTGGCGCCGTGCAGCAGCTGCCTCCGCTGCCTGCGAATGTATTCCATCTCCCAGTAGTGGGAGACGTGATGCTCGGCGCCGGACGCCGGATGCGACTGGCCGAAGATGAGCATCGCGAGCCCGGACTCGATGAGCGCCTCCATGAGAGCGACGACCGCCGCCGGCTCGCCGCGTCCGATCGCGCCGGCCTGCGCGACGCACTTCGCGAGAGCGCGCTCGGTGATCGCGGCGGCGAGCGGCGAGTACGGCTCGTCGGCTGTCGCCGCGCCGAACCGCCAATCGAACAGCGACGTATACTTGCCGAGCATGTCGCCGAAGCCGGCCGCGATCAACGCGCGGGGCGCCGCCGTCAGCAGATCGACGTCGGCGAAGATGGCGGCGGGGCCGACGGCCGGAATCGTGATTTTATCGCCGCGCACGATCAAGGGCGCCCCGACCGAGGTGAAGCCGTCGACGGAAGGCGCCGTCGGCACGGAGACGAACGGTCGACCGCACGTGAACGCGGCGTATCTCGCGATGTCGTGCAGCGTCCCGGCCCCGACGACGACGAGCGCCTCGGCGCCCGTGCGCTGCGCGTCGAGCAGCACCTGCACGACGGACGCCTCGTCCGCGGCGACGTCGCCGAGCGCGTTCGGCAGCACGATCGTCGGCACCGCCGACGCTCCGCGCGCGACCAAGCCGTCCGTAAGCCGCTTCCCCGCCGCTTCGTACGTGTTCGCGTCGGCGATCACTTGAACGCGCGCGTACCCCGACGCCGTCAACCAGTCGGCCGCCGCGTCGACGGCGCCGGGCGCCAGCACGATCGGCTCGGGAAAAGCGACCCCCTCGATCGACTCGCCCGTCTCCTCCGCCATACCCCGAATCCGTTCCATGATCTCGTTCATGACCGATCCCCCGCTTCCGCGAAATCTGTTTTCTTGCATACTACCATATTTTCGACGGAATGGCGGCTCTTTTTCGAAATCAATCGTCTCGTCGGACAAGCCCGCTCGCGATCGTTTGCGAACATAGCGAAAGCAGGGGGGGCCCCCTGCTTCAAGATGTCGCTCTCGTTATTTCGCCGCGCCCCGCTCGAAGGCGACGATCCAATCGCCCTGCACGGCGGCGTAGCCTTCGTCGCCTTCCACGACGAGACCGTACAGCCCTTTCACGTCTAAATACTCCCGGCGCTCGCCGTCCTCGAACTCCAGCGTGATGAAGTAATGCGTGCGAGAGGAGCGCGACGTATGCATATGGTCCCCCGCGCCGTGGGGGTGATGGTGCGTATGAGTGCGGACATCCATTCGCTTCGCGATCACTCGAGCATAGACGCTTTCCTTCGGAGAACTTGCATTCTTCATATACCGCGCTCCGTTGAGCGCGATGCCCCCGATCACGACGACGAAGCCGATCACGATAATAATGGGGACGAGCGTAAACATAAAGTCGAAGCCCCCGCCGAACGGGGATCCGCCGAAACCACCCGGCATCCGATTCACCTCGGTTCGAATTGTGTCTCCTTATTTACGTCGGCATGCCGGAATATGTTTCGGACGGAGGGCGAATTCGCGACGGCAGCAAATCTATTTCGTCAGGAACCCGGACATTAGTAACGAAACACCTTCAACTCGTAAAGGTCGCGGATGAACAGCAGCCTCGCTTCCGCGTCGACATGCTCGACGGCGCCGCTCGCCGTGCCGGCCGACGCCCATGTCGCCCCGCGGTCGAACGACAAGAACAGCTCCGGCTCCCGCGAAGCTTCGCCAGGCCGTTGCCCGGTCGCGGCGAGCGTGTCGGGCGCGGCCGGGTCGACCGCGATCCGGTCCGCTCGGAACGGCAGACGCCGTTCCGTCCAGACGGCAGCGTCCGCGCCGGCTGTCGCCAAATAAGCGTCGGCGCCTTCGGTGCGGCCTCCGATCAACACGGAGCCCGATGCGTCCGCGCCCGCGCCGTAGAAGCGCTCCACCCCCTCGATCGCGCTCCAATGCAAGCCGCCGTCCTCCGAGACGAGAACGTCCGGCTGGGCGAAAGCAACGTTATAGGTCTGCTCGGACAGCAGAATCGAGACGTCGGTCTCCGCGAAGACGCGGCCCGGCGTCCCCGGATCCGCCCAAACGCGTTCCGGCCAGCTGAAGGACATCCGATCGTCGCCGTTAACGCCGCCCCACGTCCAGCTCTTCCCTCCGTCTTCGCTCCGGAATAAGCCGTCGGACGTCGGCATGCGCGTATCGTGGGCGAACGTCGCGTAGATGCGTTTCGCGTTCCGCAGGTCGGGGATAAAGCGAACCGGCGGATACTTGTAAATCGCCTCCGGCAACGGGTATTCCCACACCCGCTCCCACGCTGGCGACCCGCCTCCCGCATCCGACCGATAGACGTGCCCGTCTACGCGGTCGCTGATCAAGCGGACGCCGTCCGCGGCGAAGCCGATCGCGGCCGGCGCCAACGTCTCGGGCAGCTCCATCCGCCGCCAATCCGCGCCGTCTTCCGAAAACCATACGTTCGACGCTCCCTCGGCGCCGCTCGCCGAACGTTCGAGCGCCGCGACCGCGTACCCTCCGCTCTCCGGGTCGATCGCCAGTTCGCCGTGCCACCCGTCGGGCAGACCGGTCTCGACCGATCGGATCGATATCGCGGCCGCCTCCTTCAACGCCGCGTCGGGGGCGGACTTCAGCGTCGCCGCGCGCTCGGGGAACGGCGACGGCAGCATCGCCCGTATCGCCTCCAACTCGCGCAGCACCTCCTCGCCGGCCGAGCGGAGGTAGATCGTCGCCGGGGTCTGCGTATATAGTTCTTCCAGCGCGACATGCGGTCCGGATACCGTCAGCCGATAGCTCCCTCCCTCGATGCGGGCGCCCTTGTCGTCGTACCGTTCTTGAATGCTCAAATCCAGGACCAACCGCTCCCCTTCCGTCCCCGTCGGCGGCGCGGCGGGCGCCGCCCTTCCGATCGCCGCTTGCAGGCGGTCCAACGCTTCCGCTTGCCGGCGTTCGAGCTCGGATGGAGAGACGTACTCGGGATGCCGCGAAAATCCCCAGTTCCCGGCCTGCTCGCGCCACTGGATATAGGCGATCTGTCCTAACGCCGCCTGCGGACGAGAAATCGTAACGGTTCGCTCCTTCGCGTTCCATTCCACCTTGGCGCCGAGCGCCTCCGCGACGACGCGGACGGAGACGAGCGTCCTCCCCTTCGACAGAACGGGCGCTGCGTCCGGCGTCAGCTTCCGCCCGTCGACCCACAACCCGATCGCGCGCCCTTGAGGCGCCGGAACGAGTCCGGCATCCGTATCGATCAGCACCGCTCGCTTTTCGCTATCCCAATGAACCTTCGCTTCGAGCGCTTCCGCCACCCAACGCAGCGGCACCAGGACGCGCCCTTCCTTCATCGAAGGCGGCACATCCGTTCGAACGACCTGCCCGTTCACTTCTAGAGATATGGAGCTGGAGCTTGCTGAAGCGTATGTACTTCCCGGAAACACCGTAACGACCATCCCCATACTTAGGATCCATGCCATCCACCGACGCGGCGTTTTCACCCCGTAACACCTCCTGTCTATTAGACTCCAAAAAAGTAAATTTGTTGCAGAGCAGTTTTGAGGGTTACTCCCTACTCTTGCAGCGTCTTTCTAAACTGATTCCCCTTGCTCAGGTCTGGCGTTTCCGGGCTTTACATTATCTCTCTCAGCGTCTTTCTAAACTGATTCCCCCTTCTGAGCAGAAGACATCAAGTTGGAAAGAAGCCCGTCGGGTACACCTGCCCTGCCCCTTAGCGGCGGTAACGATAAAGAAGCCTGCTCCGAGTTTCGTCGGAACAGGCTTCTCCAAATTATAAACTGAATAAGGCGACGCCGTACGGTTCGAGCTCGAACGCGTCCGCCGCCTCCGCCAGGCGATCCGTCAGCAGCTCCCGCACCTCGCGCTTCGTCCGAATCGCGGCCGGCGTCGAGCCGTAGTTCAACAGGAACGCGACGCGTCCGCCGTCGTCCTCGCGGATCCCGGCCTCCACCTGCTCCGGCAGCTCCTCGAACCAATCGAGCAGCGGACTCCGCAGCCCCAGCTCGGCGGTTAACGCTTGCGCAACGCTCTCTTCGAAAGCGGAGCCGTAATAATAGACGGCGCCCGCTCCGACGGGACGGCGGGTCAGCGCGGGCTTGCCCTCGAAGTAATCCGAGGCGTATCGCGCGAGTACCTCAACGTCGCCCGCGGCGACCCGCAGCACGTCGACGAACTTCGGCCCGACGGCGTCCGGCGCCCCTCGCAGCCGCTCCGCCGTCCATCGCACCTTCGGCGCGTCGCCTTCGAGCACATAGGTGAAATCCTCCACCTCGACCCCGCATAACGAGGCGACCGGTCCCGGGAACGCCTGCATTCTCATTTGGCCGTTCTCGTCCTTCAGACCCGTCCGGCAGCCGAACACGACGATTCCGCCCCGCTCCGCGAATGCCGTCAGTTCCCGGGCCGTCTCCTCCGACAGGATCGCGGCATGCGGATAGACGACGACGCGATACCTCTCGAGCGTCTCCGCCGACGCCTGCTCCGCGTTGACGTAGTCGACGGGAATGTGAGCGTATTGCAGCGTCTTGATCCACGACGTGACGCTGTACCCGGTTAACGGTCCGTACCAGCGGTCGAGCTCGCCGTCCCACTCGTTGTCGTAGCTGCCGAGAACGGCGACGTCCGCTCGATACGCCTTGCCCGCGATCGCGCCGCCCACGCGCCGGAGCTCCTCTCCGATTCGGCCGGCTTCTTCCACCCGGCGATTCGGCCGGTTATGAGGGTCGTTGATGCCGTGCCAGTACATCTCCGTGCCGAACGCCGCCGTCCGCCAGCGGAAGTACAACACCATATCGGCGCCGTGCAAAATCGATTGGTACGTCCAAAGCCGCATCTGTCCGGGCTTCGGCGCCGGCATCTCCATTCGGTTCACCCAGCCGCCCGCGCCCGACTGCTGCTCCATCACGCAAAATTGCGGCGACACGGACCTCGCCTTGCTTAGATTCCAACTCCACTTCCGATCGCGCAGCGGGCGGTCGCCCCCGTCGGGGTAGATCGATCCGAACTGCGGGTAAGAATCGTAAGAGAAATAGTCGAGCAGCTCATCCGTCAGCCGGTGGCTGTCCAGATGCCCGAACAAGCCGTTCGTCGTCACCTCGTGCCGCGGCGCCAGTTCTCGGATGATGTCCGCCTGCAGCTTGGCGTACGAGATCGCGCTGTCGGAGATGAACCGCTTCTCGTCGAGCGCCTGATGCGGATTCGGGGAATCGGAGACGGTCGGCCGGGTCAAGTACACTTGTTCCCAAGACGAGTACGTCTGGTTCCAGAACGCGGCGCCCCATGCCTCGTTCAACCGATCCAGCGAGCCGTACTTCCCGATCAGCCAAGCGCGGAACGCGCGGTGATCGCTCTCCGAATAAAACACGTTCGTCTCGCAATTCAGCTCGTTGTCGATCTGCCACGCGACGACTGCGGGATGCTCCTTGTACTGCGACGCCATACGCCGCACGATCCGCTCGCTGAACGAACGATATACGTGGGAGTTATAGTTGTAGTGTCGTCGCTGGCCATGTCGATACGGCACGCCCGCCTGCGTCGCATTCAGCACCTCCGGATACCGCTCCGTCAGCCAAGCGGGCGGCGTCGCCGTCGGCGTTCCCAGGATCGCCTTGAGCCCGTACCGATGCGCGAGGTCCAGCGCCTCGTCGAACAAGCCGAATCGGAACACGCCCTCTTCCGGCTCCATGGTCGACCAAGCGAATTCGGCCATCCGGACGACGTCGAAGCCGAGCTCGCGCATCCGTCGGAAGTCGTCCTCCCACATCTCCCGGGGCCACTGCTCCGGATAGTAGCAAACTCCAAGCCATACGCGATCTCTAGCTACGGATTTCGGCATCCGCATGCACCTCGTCCTCTGATATAATGATATTGCTGATTCGACCTCGAATTAATGTCATCATAATACGCAGGAACGCAGAAATAAATCGCAGGGTTTTGCTTCGATAACACGATATTGCTATCGGCAGGAGGTCCACGATGCGGATTCATCAATACGTCTCGAGGCCCGTGTTCCCGGGATATTTATTGTATCCCGAGTCTTACGGATGGTATCGCGAGGAGCCGGAGCATCGCGAGCATCGCCCGCCCGGGCAGCTTCCGTACTACAATTTGCATTTCGTCTTCGGGGGAAGGGGCGAGCTGGTTTGGAAGAACCGCCGCTACGAGCTCGCCGCCGGACAAGGGTTTCTATACGCTCCCGATCAAGAGCAGCGGTACGGCGCCGTACCGGACGAGCCTTGGGATGTACGGTGGGTGCATTTCTTCGGGGAAGGCGCCGCCGCCCTGCTCGGGGATAAGGGGATCGGCGAGCCTTGGGTGTTCGCGTTGGGCGACGTCTCGCGTTGTCTGGCGCTCACCGATGAGCTGCTCCGATTTTCCGAAAGCCCGGATTCGTCCGCGGAGCAGCGGCTCTCGGCGAAGCTGTACGAGCTGCTGCTCGCCATGCTGGGCGCGTCGCGGCCGAAAGCCGCGGGAGCGCCGCCCGACAGCCGCGAACGGATTTTGGCCGCCGCCGACGCGATCCGCTCGCGCTGCGAAGAGCCATGGACGCTCGCGCGGATGGCGGAGACGGCCGATTACAGCGTTTATCATTTCGATCGATTGTTCCGCGGCTACATCGGGAAGAGCCCGATGCGGTTCCTGTTGGAAAGCCGGATCGTCCGAGCCAAGCGCCTGCTCATCACCGGCCGCCTGAGCGTCGGAGACATCGCGGCGGCGACCGGCTTCTCGCAAAGCAGCTACTTCATCAAGCGGTTCAAGGAACTCGAGGGACTGACCCCTCAGCAATTCCGGGAGCAGCGGACGTAGACTCCGGTTTATTCCGCCGCCGCGGGCGCGCGGTCCGGGAACCAGAAGCCGCGGTACGGCGCCGGCTCCTCGATGCGGACGCCGAGCTGCTCCGCCGCCCGCCTCGGCCAGAACGGGTCGCGCAGCAGCTCCCGGCCGACGGCCACAAGATCCGCGCGCCCGTTCCGCAATATTTCCTCGGCTTGCAGCCCGGTCGTGACGAGCCCGACCGCCGCGGTCGGAATGCCCGCCTCCGCGCGGATCGTCTCGGCGTACGGCACTTGGTACCCCGGATACACCTTCGGCTTCTCCGGGTAGACGCCGCCGCTGCTGACGTCGATCAAGTCGACGCCTTGCGCCTTCATCCGCTTCGCGAAAAAGACGCTGTCCTCGATGCCGTTCCCTTCCGGGCCGTATTCGTTCGCCGACACGCGGACGAACAGCGGACCGTTCCAGACGGAGCGCACCGCTTCAATGACTTCTTGGAGCAGCCGATACCGCTTCTCCCGCGTGCCGCCGTACCGATCCGTCCTTCGGTTCGTGTAGGAGGAGAGGAAGTCGTTCAGCAAGTAGCCGTGCGCCGCATGCAGCTCGATCGCGTCGAACCCGGCTTCGGCGGCGCGGACCGCCGCCGCGCCGAACGATCGAACGACCTCCTCGATCTCCTCGATCGTAAGCGCTCGCGACGATCGCCCGCCGGAGGACAGCCCCGACGCCGACACCGCCTTGCCGGGCACGTTCGTCTTCCGGCCGGCGTGCCACAGCTGTACGCCGACCTTGGAGCCTTGCGCATGCAGCAGGTCGACGAGCCTCCTGTGCATCGGCACGTGTTCGTCGCTCCACAGTCCGAGCGAGCCCTCGTCCCTCCCGTCCTCCATGACCGCATGAACCTCCAGCATAATCAGTCCGACCTGCCCGAGCGCTCTATCTCCGTAGTGGAGCAGATGCCAATCGGTGACCTTCCCGTCCGCGCCCGCGGCCGTCGTTCCCATCGGAGACATCATAATTCGATTTTTTAAGGATAAGCCGCGGATTTCCGTCGGCGTGAAGAGCAAGCTCATTCGCGATAACCCCTTTCTCGCTTTCGCTTTACAAGATTTGCTCTAATTTTATAAGATGGAATCGCGGAGATGAAGGGCGGAACAACGGAAAACTCAGCGGTTCGCGATGATTTTCAAGTTCTTTTTCCACAATCGATTATGATTTATAAAAAGGAGCGTCGATCGATGGATCGCGTCGACAAAAGCATTGTTACCCTGCTTCAAGAGCAAGGGCGGATGTCGTTCACGGAGCTCGGGAAGGCGGTCGGTCTTTCGCAGCCGGCCGTTACGGAACGCGTTCGCCGCTTGGAGGACAAAGGAATTCTCGGCCGCTACCGCGCCGTCGTCCCCCCGGCCAAAATCAACAAGACGACTTCCGCGTTCCTGCTGTTCCATACGAAGGATTGCGACAGCTTTCTTGCGTTCTGCGAAGCGTCCCCCGACGTCGTCGAATGCCACCGCATCAGCGGGCAGTACAACTACCTCGTGAAGGTAGTGACCGAATCGATGGCGTCGCTGGAGTCGTTCAACAACGCCTCGAACAAATACGGCGATTCGCTGACGATGATCGTCATGTCCACGCCGATCCAGTCGAGGCCGCTCATCCCCGTCGTCGAAGAACAATAAGGTTCGGAAAATGAAACTCCCCTCGGTCCGCCGAGGGGAGTTTGGTTTTTATTTTAGATCCGCGGCGCGTTCCACGCTCCGACGGAGATGCCGTCCAACGGGCATTCGCGCCTCGTCTGGAACGGGATCCCGCGCGCTTCGCCCGGATACAAGCCGAGGTCGTTGTCGCCGAGGTAGCTGCCCCAGTCGTCGTCGGGGAAGCCCTCGATCGTTACCCGCACCGCCGGGACCGCGCCGACGTTGCGGATACGTATCTCGCCCGCGGTTCCGTCGGCGCTGCGCTCGAGCGACCACTCCAGCCGCGCTTCGGGCAAGCGCCGCATCGGCGCGTCCGGCAGGCTCGCGTACAAGTCGAACGCTTCGGCGGCTTGTTCGCCGGGGTATTCGTTTTCCGCGTTGCCGGTGTGACGCCCTTCGAACGCGAGCAGCTCCTCCGACTTCGCCTGCGCGTTGAACCAATACCATTGGTCCGCGACGAGCGAGCCGTCCGCGGCCCGCAGCGCCACCGCCAGCAGGAACGGCCGGATCCGCTCATCCTCGGCCAGCGCTATGGCGACGCGATCGACCGAGACGACCGCATTCGGCGCGAGCGTCAGTCCTTCGTACCGGTTCGACCACAGCTCGATCAGGTCGCTGCCGTACAGCGTCGCGCTCACCGATGCGCCGTCCAGCGTCTCCCGCGTCTCGTTCGCCGCATGAATGCCGGCCTCGAACGTCTCCCCCGCCGCCCAGCCGTTCATCTTCGCGTACGTCGCGAAAGCCGAACGCGGCCGGCACGCCTGCATCGCTCGGTAATACGACAGCTTCGGCGTTCCGTAGTAATCGATGATCCCCCAAGAATGCCCCGGGAACAGATCCGTGAATTTGTAATACCAAAATCCCGACTTCGTTACGCCCGCCCCGGCGCGCTGGATTTCCGCGGTAAACCGCAGCGTCTCCCCCTGCGCCGTCTGCGAGTAAGCGATGTAGTCGTCCCAATCGCGGATCGGACCGTACGCGCCGTAGCGCATCACCTTGATGACGTCCTTCAAGCTGAACTGGTGAGAGTGCGCCAGCAGCCCCCGACTGTCTTCCGTCGGCGGCCACGACGCCAGCGCCTCCTCCGGCACGTAGCGAAGGCAGCTGTCTCGATTCGGCATGCTCGGAATGCCGTACTCGCCGTACATGACCGACGGCATGGCGAGCGTCGCCGCGTCCATCGGCTCGCCGAAATGGTAGACGTGCCAATTGTGCACGCTGCCGCCCCACGGGTCGGTGCGATGGTACGGACGCGACGGATCGAACCGGCGGCAGCGGCGTCCGACCAGGAACAAGCCTTCGTCGGCGCCGCCGTGCGGGCCGTTCTCGTTGCCGCCGCCCCACATGACGAGCGACGGATGGCTGCGCAGCCGCTTCACCGATCGCGTCACCTGACGGTCCAAGACGCCGAGGTCCGTATGCGGCGAATCGGGAGGACCCCAACATAACGGGAACTCTTGATACACCATAATGCCCTTCTCGTCGCACATCCGGTAGAAGAAGTCCCCTTCCACCAGCCCTCCGCCCCAAGCGCGGAGCATCTGCACGTTGCCGCGGCGAGCCAGCTCGAGCAGTCGCTCGTACAACGCTTCGTTCTGCTCCAGCATCGGGTCCGGCCAGCACCAATTCGCGCCCTTAATGAACATCGGGACGCCGTTCACGACGAACTGCCAGCGGTATTCGGTCTCCGGCGCCGTGTCCGCGAAGGGGCGCAGCTCGATCGTGCGCACGCCGAAGTCGACGGCGATCGCGTCGACCGCCTCCGCCGCGTCTTCGGCGTCGCGCACGGCCAGCGTCAACGTATATAACGCCGGGTCGCCGTAACCGACCGGCCACCAGAGCGCCGGGTCCGGCAGCTCGACGTCTGCCTCGAACTCGTTCCGGCCGTAGCTCGCCTCGACGGCGCTCCGGAACCGCAGCGCCGACGCGGCGTCCGCCGGCGCCCCCTTGCGGCGGATGTCGCCTTCGACGACGACCGTCGCGCGGTCGGCCGAGCGGCTGTCCGCCGCGAACGCGATCCGGAGCTTCGCGGCGCCGCCTTCGATCGACGCCGTCGCGACGTACGGATCGACGATCGCGACGTCCGGCTCCGCCTGTACCCACACGTCCCTCCAGATGCCCATGGAGATCAGATGCCCGTAGTGCCATCCGAAGCCGGGGCTGCCCTTCAGCAAGCCGTTCCACGACTCAGGCGCCTGGTCGATGCGCATGACGAGCTCGTTCGGCCCGTCGTAACGGATCAAGCCGGTAATGTCGAGGTCCGGTCCGCCGAACATCCCCTTGTGGTGGCCGAGCGACGCGCCGTTGAAGAAGACGGTGCCGGAATAATCGAGCCCGTCGAAGCGCAGCGTCAGCCGCTTGCCCCGCCACGCGGGCGGCGTCTCGAACGTCTTCGCGAACCACCAGTCCCGGCGTTCGACGCGCGTGCGGCGGAACCAGAGCGGACGCTCCTTCGGTTCGCCATGCGCCTCGAGCTCGTCGATCGTATTCGTGTTCCACAGCGGATCTTCGAGCAGCCCGAGCTCGACGAGCGCCTTCTGCACCGTCGTAGGCACCTGCACCTCGTGCCACGCGCTGCGGTCGAACCCCGGCGCGTACCACTTCTCGATCATGCCCGGACTCGCCTTCGCTCTTCGACCGAACCACCCCGTGTTCGGCGCGGGGTCGCCCGGATCGGCCGGATCGCAGTCGATCATGCGCCAGGCGCCGGACAGACAGAGCCGCTCCGCTCGATGCGCCGGCATGGCGCCGCTCGCCGGCTCGACGATCGCCGTCCGGCGCGGAATGCGGCTCTCCGCCTCGATGAGCGCGTCCCCGTGCAGCGAGGAGCTTGCGTATGCTTCGTCCTGAACCTCGTCGAGGTACCGCTTTCCGTCGACGGGACGATAATAGGATAAGGTGGACATGAAGGAGCCCCTTTTCTGATGAAGGATGAGAGGATTCCCCATTATTATCGAATGTGACGGAAAGGAAGTCAATCGTTTTTAATTGTTTGTTGTTGTTTGATGTTGCTTATTGAAACGGAAAAGCTCCGGTCTATTTTGGCGAAACCCGCCTAAACCCGTGGTTCCGAGCAAATAAAAGGGAGCTTTTCCGCTCCGTTCGCCGATTTCGGCAGAAGAGGGGCGAATGAAGCGGAGCTTTTCCCGTTCGGGGCGAAGCGGCGCCAGAAAAAAAGAGGCGGCCGCAGCCGCCTCCCCGCCTTACTTGCGCGTCCCGCGAATCGGAGCCGCCTCCCGTTTCCCGAACGACACGTTCGGCGTAAGCTCGAGCTCGAGCTCCTCGGCGTCGTCGCCCTTCACGCGGCACGCGAGCGTGTGCGCGAACGGCGTCTCGACGAAGCGGATCGCGATCTCGAGCGTTCGCTCGTCCCGCCATGCGTACGCGCCGACGACGCGCTCCGGCGCGTTCGAGTGGAAGCGCGTCTCGCCCTCGCTCCATGCGCCGCGCCCGATCGGCAGGCGGCCGTCGCCCCCGCGCGCGCCGATGACGACGGTCGGTTGCCCGCCGTCGGGAAACTCGAAGCCGATCGAGGCGAGCTCCGCCCAGTTCGGCTCGAGCGCGTACGTTCGGCCGTCGAGCAGCCGCTCGCCGCTCGGCGACGACGACGCCGGCGGCGGATCCAGCCGCAGCGCCCCGAGGCGCGACGCCAACGCGTCGGCCGCGGCGGCGTCCGCCGGCAGCGCCTCCGCCGCCATCGCCGGCAGCAGCGTGTCCCATGCCGCGTTCAGAACGGCTTGCATATCGTTCGTCCCGCTCGTAATCGCGAGAACGGCGTCCTGCTCCGGCAGCACGACGCAAAACTGCCCGAACGCCCCGTCCCCTCGATACGCGCCGTGCCGGCATCGCCAGAATTGGTAGCCGTAGCCTTGCGCCCAGTCGCTGTCCCCGCCGTCTCCGTTCGAGATGTGCTTGCGGCTCGCCTCCTCCGCCCAGCCGTACGGCAGCAGCTGCCGCCCGTTCCAGACGCCTCGCTGCAAGTACAGCTGGCCGAACTTGGCGATATCCTCCGTCGTCACGCTGAGCCCCCAGCCGCCGACGGCGATGCCGCGCGGGCACGACTCCCACGTGGCGCCTACGATGCCGAGCGGCGCCAGCAGACGGCTGTCTAAGTATTCCAGCAGCGACTGACCCGTCGCGCGGCGCAAAATCGCGGACAGCATGTACGTCGCGCCGCTGTTGTACACGAATTTCGTCCCGGGGGCGAACTCCACCGGCGCCGACAGGAACGCCTTCGCCCAATTGCCGTCGGTCGCCCCGTGCAGCGTCGGCTCGGCGGCATGTCCCGTCCCCATCATGAGCAAATCCCGGACGCGCATCTCCGCCAAACTCGGAGAAACGTCAGCCGGCAAATCCTCCTCGCCGAAAAACCCGACGACCCGGTCCTCCAGCGACAACAATCCTTCCGACAGCGCGAAGCCCACCGCCGTAGACGTAAAGCTCTTGCTAAGCGAAAACAACATATGCCGATCCGCCGCCCGGTACGGCGACCACCAGCCCTCCGCGACGACGCGGCCGTGCCGCACCAGCATGAAGCTGTGCAGCTCCGACTTCCGTTCCCGCACCTCGTCCAAGAACGCTTCGATCGCGCCGGACCGAACGCCTTGCGCCTCGGGCGCGCTCCGCGGCAACGCCGCTCCGATTCCCATGTCCGCTCACCCTCCCCCAAAACGGTACTTCTACATAATTATACCAGTTTCTTATCCGCCGGTAAGGGGTTGTCCGATGTTCGGACGAAACAAAAAAAAGGCAGCCGCGGGCGTTACGCTTCCCCCGGGCTGCCGATCGCGATGTGAACGTTGGCGTAATCGATCAACACGACTTTGTCTCGCTTCTCGTCGAGCCGTATATTTTTCTTTCTCGGCCGATTCCGCCTGCGCGTATATAAATCCCTGATGACGATGCCGGCCGCAAGAAACTCCTCGCAAATGCGGTCCAACTGCTCGACGTACCTATCCCTGAAAGGCACTCTCGCCGTCATTTTCTTCATGACGACCCAGCCGTATCCGAAATCGACGATATCGCACAGATGCCGGCGCAGCTCCGGAGGGGATCGGTCGTAGAGCCATACCTCGTTCCCGTTGCACGCGACGCCCTTCGGAACTTTCGCGACCTTCAAGACGAGTCCTTCGCCCGCGTCGAAGACGATCCGATGCTTGCCTGCGCCTGCGATCGGGTAAGGCAAGCCGATGCGAGCGATCGCCTCCTCGTTCGCGATCGACCCGGCCCGATCCGACTCCAAAGCTTCGATCCATGCCCGAATGCGCTCCTCGTCCGCTTCCGTAAGAACGATACTCATTCCGCTCCCCTCCCCATATCGTATATATCCATCGTATGGTAAATACGGGGCGCCCGAGTGGACGAGAGTATAGGTACGCGGAAGTGGAACGATGGCGTAAGCCGGGTGCCTACCCTTCTACTTCCCCGCCTTAGGCTTCCGCGCGAAGGAGACGACGAGCGCGAGGCAAGCGACCGCGAGGGCGGCGATCGACAGGTAGAGCGGAAGGCCGGTCTCCCCGGCGGCCGCGCTTTCCCCGCCGCCGCTCGGACGTACGGTCGTGACGGAGGCCGGTTTCTCGGCATCTTCGGCGCCTACCCACTCGACGACCGTACCGTCTCCATACGACTGGTAGGCTTTCCAGACCAGCGATTCCGCTTGCTCGCCGACCCTTCCCGACATATAGAACTCCGCGAATTCCGTCGGAGACAATCCGTCGCCCTCCGCGGTCCAGGTCACGCTCGTCACCTTCCCCGTATCGTCCGTCGCCAGCTCGTACGTCCAGCCCGGCTTCGGCTCCACGCGGGAGACGGTCGCCTCCTCCGGAATTCGGACCTCCACCTTCACCGTCGGGGTCGCTTCCTCCTCGCTCGGCACGCGAACCGCGAACTTCTCGTACGCCCCCGGCTCGACCTCCTTCGGCCATACCGTGACGTGCGCGCTCGCGATGCCGCCGAACAATCCGATCGACAAGAGGCAGGCGACCGCCAAACTCATTCCCTTTTTCATTCGCTGACAGCTCCTTCTTTAATATGTGGTCCACCGCTTCTCGAACACGGTTTCGTCGTCGTTCGCGTCCAAAATCCGCAGCTGGACGTTCCACCTTCCGGGGAACGGCGGGTACGGTCCTTCGGCGCGATAGGCGCCGTCGCCGCCGGAACGTTCCAACGGAACAAGGATCGAAGCAACCTCCCTGCGGTCGAGGCTGGACAACAGCAGCGTTACGCGCTTCGGCGGCGCTCCGTCTTCGTCCGTCGATTCGACGTCGAACCGGAACGCGTGCATGCCCTCCCCCGCGGGAACGAGCTGCGCGGCGACCATGACCGTCCCGTGCATGTCGTGCCAGTCGAGGGTCTTATTTTCCGGCACTGGATTCAGGTACGTAAACGCGCTGGCCAAGCCTGCGATGACGAGCATCAATCCCGCGTCCAGCAAGAGCAGCGGCCTAAGCGCCCGCTCGCGGCCGGACCGCCGCATCGACCTTCGAAGCAAGCCCCCCGCGATCGCGACCAACGCCGTGGCGCACACCTTCGCGACGAGCAGTCTGCCCCATGCCGCATCCAGCAAATAACTTACCTTCGGTACGTACAGCAAGGTTAGGATCGTGCCCGAGAAGGCAAGCGCCAGGACGCTAATCAGCGCGGCGCTCGAGAACGCCGGCGCGAACGCCGCGGCGGCGTCCCGGTGCCTTCTCCAAAATGCGACAAGAAACAAAAGCCCCCCCGCCCACAACGCCGCTCCCAACAAATGAATGCCGTTCGACGCGATCGCAAGTCCTCGCGGGTCGTGCGCCCATGGGTGCCCCGCCATGCTCTTGGCGGTAACGAGGAGCAGGATCCAACCCGCGTCCGCGAGCTTCCAACGCCCGAGCAGGGGGACCCCGATCGCCGTAAGCCCGAGCATCGCGACGGCCGCCGTCCCGGCGGAGGTCCCGACGAGGGCCGACAGCGCGCCGTCCCACGTCGTTGCCCGGATGTCGCGCAGCCAAACGAACGCATACGCGATTTGCGCGGCCAGGAAGACAAGCAGGATGCGCCGGAGCCAGCGCCGGTACCGCAGGCGGACGCCCTCGTCCGCGTTCGCGGCGATCCAAGCGCCCCAACCGACCCAGCCGACCGCGAAGAGCATGCTTACATACAACACCCCTCTGACGAGGAAAAAGATCGCATCCGGCCGTCCCGCCGTCGGATCGTCGGGCAAACCCGAACCCGCGGCTTCCTGATCCCTGCCGACGGTAAAGAAATAGGAGCCCGCGACGGGATGGCCGTCGGCCGATATGACGCTGTAGGATACCGTGTACCGCCCTTCCGCTTCGCCGGGGAACGGGACGGAGATGCGTTTGCGGTCATCGCTCATCCTCGCCCCCGGCGTACGCAGTTCGTTTCCCTCGGCGTCGAACACTTTGATAAAATAAAGTCGGCTCTCGAGCCGTTCGTTGAACGTTACCGCGACGGCGTCCGGAACGGCGTCGAGCTCGTCGCCGTGGGACGGCTCGGACGCGATCAGAGAGGCGTGCGCCTCGGCGCGGATCGGAATCGCGACCGCGATCGCCGCCGCCAAGATGATGAAGACCAGCGTCCATAGTCTCGCGCGACCTATCGCTCTCATTCGGACGATGACCCCTCCCTTCCCTGAATCTCCGACCCAGTATACCGTCGGCGGGACGCGTTGGGTATCGCTCGAACGGGTGATTTTCCGAATCGCGATTGTTGGTACAATGAAGGAATCGATTCCATCGGGGGTGTCTTTTTGACGTATCGCACGCTGAAGCTATTTACGATCCTGCTCCCGCCCGTCATTATCGGCGGCTTCGAGTTCATCAGGCATGATTGGCTCATTTCCCACTTGTCGATGGACATGGGCAATGTGTATATTACCGCGCTGACGCTTCTCCTTTCGTATTTGTTCGCGACGTGGATGTTCAAGAAGATCGAGCGGATGAACCGCCGGCTGGCCGCCGCGGAAGCGGAGCGGGCCGTCTTCGAGGAGCGGGAGCGCCTCGCCAGCGAATTGCACGACAATATCGCGCAAACGTTGTTCTTCCTGAACGTAAAATTAAAGAAGGGCGAATGGGCGGAGGCCGAGTCGGCGGTAGCGGAAATCGACCGCAACGTTCGGCAAGCCATATTCAATCTCCGATCCAAGCCCGACGAGGCGGGGTCGCTGGCCGCGCGGCTGCGCAAGTGGCTCTCCGAATGGCAGACGGCGTCCGGCGTCGACGTCGACTTGGAGCTTCGGATCGAAGAGCAATACTTTACGGTCGCCGAGGAGGTGCTGCTGTTCGGGATCGTGCAGGAGGCGCTGACGAACATTCGCAAGCATTCGAACGCGACGAAGACGGATATTCGCTTCGTTACGGCTCCGAACGAGTGGCGCCTGACCATTCGAGACAACGGAACGGGCATGCGGCAAGCGCCCCGGACCGAGAACACGTACGGGCTGTCGCTCATGAGCGACCGGGTCAGGAACGTAGGAGCCTCGCTCGAGATCGAATCTCTAGACGGGCAAGGGACGAACATTACCGTGCGTGGGCGGAAAGGAGCGGCGGGGAGATGAATCCGTATCGCGTATTGATCGTAGACGACCACCCGCTCGCGCGGAGCGCCGTTCGCTCGATCTTGGAGTCCTCTTCCCGATACGTCGTCGTCGGGGAAGCCGGCAACGGCATGGACGCTTACGAGCGGTGCGGAACGCTGCGGCCCGACTTGGTCCTCATGGACATCAACATGCCCGGGTGGAACGGACTGGAGACGACGCGGCGCATGAAGCAGACGTACCCGCTCGTGAAGGTCGTCATTCTCAGCGTGTCGGACGACGTCGCCGACCTGTTCGCGGCCATTCAATTCGGGGCGCAGGGGTATTTGATGAAAAATATGGAGCCGGACCATTGGATCGAATATTTGGACTCTTTGTTCGAGGGGAAGGACGACGTGTCGCGCGGCATGGCCGGGAAGATGCTGCGCCGATTCCGGGGAGGCGCCGAGGAAGAGCGCGACGACGACGTCCGTCTGACGGACCGCGAGAAGGAAATTTTGACCTACATCGCCGGCGGCGGCACGAATAAACAGATCGCGGACCGCCTCTCCATTACCGAAAACACGGTGAAGACGCATATTAAGCACTTGCTCGAGAAGCTCCGGCTGCAGAATCGGGTGCAGCTTGCTTCTTATGCGTTCACGAAGGGCATGCAAGGGAAATAAAGCGATAGGGAGGGAATCCGATGAGGGACATCTGGGAGCGAGTCGACTTGAACGGATTGGCCGAGGCGAACGTCAAGCGGTTCGCGGCGACGATCTATGCGTTGATCGAGGAACGGCGAACGCCCTTCGACCTCTTGCTCGTCGGCGGCAATACGGGCGTCGTCATGGCGAGGCTCGCCCTGCTCGTCTACGAGCGGCTGCGGAAGACGCCGCCGTACGTCGTCAAGACGACCCCGCAGCGGTATGAACCGGGCCGGGAGGAGCGCGAAGAAAACCTGTACGACAACTCGATTTTGGAGCTGGACGTCGGAAATCAACTCGCGGACTACCGCATCTCCGAAGTGGGCAAGGCGCTCTTCGTCGACGACGAAATTTCCGCCGGGACGACAGCCCGCATTTGCTTGCGCGCGCTGCTCTCCGCTCTCCCCGCATCCCCCGACCCGATTGAGGTCTGGATCGTCGCCGAAGATCAGGGCTTCCGCGGCAAGGCGTTGGGCGAGCTCGGCCGTCCCGCCGAGGTACGATTCATGCCGTTCGCGCCGGGAGTCGACGGTCTCAGCAATGTCGTTACGTATGTCGTTCCCTACGATATCAAGACTGCGCTGAACGAGACGTTCCCGGACGACGTCCTGTCCCCCCCGCTCCTGTGCAATCTGCTCTTGGATCTGCCGATTCGCGATAAGACGGTCGCCCTGTCCGGCTTCCACTACCGGTATCATCGAATCGCGAGGGAACGGATTCCCGAACTTCCCGCCATGCAGCGCCGATTCCTGCAGCTCCTCCGACGACTCGTCGACGAAGGGATCGAGGCGTATCGGTCCGGGGCGCTCGACTTGGCGGGCGAAACGTACGTGCGGCAATATATCGCCTCGGAATAAAACCAGCCCTATCGGCGAAAAGCCGGACGCGTTCCATGCTGCGCATGGATGCGTCCGGCTTTTGCATTTTCCAGCCCTCTAATCGTTACTTCCCGCTCCGCGGGTTATCGATCTTTAAGGAGAAGCGCTGGCTGACCGTCTTCCCTGCTTCGTCCGTCACCGTCACTGTAAATTTGTGCATACCCGGCTTCGTCGGCGTACCCGACACGACTCCGTCGGCGCCTAGCGTCAGCCCCTTCGGCAAGTCCTTGCTCTCCGCCTCGAACGCATGCGAGCCGACGCCCCCGGTCGCGGGGATGCGGGCTTCATACGTCTCGCCTACGGTACCGTCCGGCAGCTCGGCCGCACCTAGGGCCAGCTCGGTCGCGCCGATTCGATAGACGATTCGGTCGACCAGCATCCGCTCGCCGGAACGCTTCACCGCCTTGACGACGTGCTCGCCGTCCGGCAGACCGGAGAGGCTGAACAGCGTCCGCCCCGCTTGGCGGCTGTCGTGAACCGCGTTCACCGTCGCCTGAAGCATGCCGTCGACATAAAGATCGAATTCGCCCAAGTCCGGCCCCTTCGGCCCGATCCAATCGAAGCCCGAGCCCGAGAACCGGTATTCGACCGCATCCCCGTTCGTCCGCGTCGCATGAACGTCGTTCCCGTAGTCGCCGCGGAACGCGAACGTCAAATACGATGCGCCCAACGGAAGCGAAGCCAAGTATTCCTTCTTGATCGTCGCGGCGTCGTCCGATATGACGTAATCGGTTCCCGGTACGAGAATCGTCTCTCCGTTCGAGACGGACAGCAATCCGCTCTCGTCGACGGCCGTCTCGATCGTAACGTCGGCCGGCTCCGCCGCCCGCTTGTCGAAGGCGACCCGATCCGGTTCGACCAGATCGGAGACGCGCACGCGGAGCTGATCGAGAAGCATGTAGTACCCGTTCTTCTTCACGGCCTTCAGCGTGTGCGCGCCGTCCGCAAGCCCGGAGACCGCGAATACGGTTTGCTGCAGCTGGCGGTTCTGGCTCCAGGCGCTGACCGTCTGGCGGAATTCGCCGTCGATATAGATGTCGATATCGCCCTGCGCGCCTTCCTTCTCCGTCACCAGCTCGACGCCCGTGCCCGCGAACGTAAATTCGAACGAATCGCCGTCCTTCTCCGTATAGTGGACGTCATCCTGGTAATCGCCCAGCCCGCGGCTGCGGCTCGACTGCCAGGAGCCCGAATACAAGATGCCCGATGCGTCGTCGTTCAACGAAATGTACCGTCCTAAGGCCGTATCGTGCACGGCGATCGAGAGCGTCTGCGGCCGGCCCGCATCGAAGACGAGCTCCAGATTGACCATGCCCGTCGGCTGGGCCGCCAAGAAATCCCGCGCGATCGTCACCAGATTGCCGGATACCCTGTACGCTTCGCCTAACGTCAGCATCGTGTCGCCGTGACGAATGCCGACGAGCGAATTGCCGTTCGGCTCGATCGTCGTCTCGACGTCCGCCTGGCGGTCCGCATGTTTATCGAAGCTCGCCGACGTCGGGCGGATCGCGCTGTCCGGCGCCGTCGTATCGAGGACGGTTATGGTCAGCGTCTGCGGCGCGCCGGCGCTGAACGTCAGCGTCAGGTTCGCCTCCCCGGCGGGCAGCGTCGCCAAATACTCCTTCTTCACGCGAATCGCGTCGCCCTCGACGACGTAGTCGGTTCCCGCCGTCAAGGCGCTTCCCCCGTTCCGGATGCCGGCGAGCGTATTGCCGTTCGCCGTCAACGTCGTCAGGACGTCGGCGCGAACCGCTTCGTTCTTATCGAAGCTCGCCGCCGTCGGCGCGATGACGCTGTTCGGCGCCGCGCTGTCGGCGATCGCGAGCCGAAGCTCCTGCGTCGCGCCGCCTTCGAACGCGAACGTCAGCTTCGACGTCCCGACCGGCTGCGCCGCCAAATATGGCCGCTGTATCGTAACGACGTCGCCCGCAACCGTATAATCCGTTCCGTACACCAACGACGTAACGGTATCGGCGACGCCGACGAAGCCCGGGCGCGTCAGCCGCACCTGAAGGTCGGCCTGCTGCGCCGCCGACTTATCGAAATTCGCGGCGTGCGGCGCGATCAGGTCGGGCAACGTGACGCGCAGCCGGTCGAGCAGCATGAACCAGCCGGAGCGTTTCACGGCGCTCAGCGTATGCGTGCCGTTCGGCAAATCCGCGACATGGAATACCGATTGCTGCGCCAAGCGGCCGGTGTTTACGGCGTTGACCGTCTGCTTGTATTCGCCGTCGACGTAGAAGTCGATGACGCCTTGGGAAGGATCCAGCTCGGTGATGACCTCGACGCCCGTACCCTCGAACGTATTCTCGAAGTACTCCCCGTCCGCTTCCAAGAAGTGGACGTCGTTGTTGTAATCGCCCAGATTCCGGTTGTAGCTATAATTCCACGGTCCGTGATACGCGATCGAAGGATGATCGTCGTTGATCGCGTACGTTCCGCCCTGCGACGAGTCCTTGACGATCAGGTCGATCGTCTGCGGCGCGCCGGCGCTGAACGCGAACGCGACGTCATGCGTGCCGCTCGGCAGCGTCGCCAAATACGCCTTCTTGAACGTCACCGTGCCGCCGGAAAGCGTATAATCGACGTCCGGCGTTAACGCCGCCCCGCCGATTTCGATTCGCTCGAGCGCGTTGCCGCGTAACGTCAGCGTCGCCGTCGCGTCGGCCTGAGCTTCCGGGTGTTTATCGAAGCGAATCGCGCCCGGGTTCGCCGAACTGTTTTGCGTCGTCGAATCCGTCACTTGAATCGAGAACGTCTGCGGCTTGCCCGCGCTGAACGTCAACGTCAGATTGACCGTTCCGACGGAACGCGCGGCCAAGTACTCTTTCTTGATCGTCAGCGTGCCGCCGTCGAGCGTATAATCGGTCCCTTCGGTCAGGGCCGCGCCGCCGAACGTAATTCCCGTCAGCGTATTGCCCCGGAAATCGATCTCCGTCGCGACGTCGGTTTGCAGTCCCGACTTCCTATCGAAGGTTGCGGTAGTCGGTTCGATCGCGCTGTTCGCCGCTTCGCCGTCGCTGACGACGACGCTGACGTTCTGGGAAGCGGCGCTCAGCTCGTTGCCGCCGTTGCGTACCCAGTCTCCCGCGTACCGCATGCCCGTGTCGTCGTCGTTCGCCGTCGCGGCGCCGCCGTCCGACACAGTCACCTTCAGGAGACGCGAGCCGTGTGCCGGCAAGTCCGCCGCGACGAAGCCGTCTTGGAACGTGCCTAGCTCCGCATGGCTCCATAAGTCGCGCACGGAAGCGGCGCCCTCGATGCCGAGATCGTTCCAATTCGCGCGAACGGTCGCCGGGGCGTCCCCAAGGTTGAACAAGGCGACGGAGTACGTGCCGTCCCCATTGTTCGCGTACCATACCTGCTGCTCGGTATCGAGCGACACCGGATGCCCGGGGCGGCCGGCCTGATTGACCGCGATCGCTTCTTCGTTCGTCAGCAGCTCCAAGCCGTACTCGTCCAGGTTCGTCATGTCGTTGCCCGTGTACAGCTGCGCCGACGAGATCGACCAGAACGTCATGGCCGTCTGCCGTTCGATCGGCGTCAGTCCGTCCATCGCGCCGTTGCCGATGTTGAGCGAGTCGAAGTCGTTCCAGCCGCCCGGGCCGGCTTCCCTCCACCACTTCGCCGCGAGCGGGAACAAGCGCTCGATATTTTCCCATTTCGTTAGGGCGACGCCTTCGCAATAACACTCGATATCCCAGTCGATCCGCCAGCCGTTGGCGTATTCCTTCCAGTAGTCGGCGTAATTGTGGTCGAGCGCCCACGACAGCTCGAGCCAGATGCCGTGCGGCTTCAGCGCCTGCGACCACGCCTTGACGTCGTCCCGCGCGTCGATGCTCGTGTTGTTATGGCCCGAGCCCGGCGTAACGCTGTCGAACTTCAAGAAGTCGATGCCCCATTCGCCGAACACGTCGGCGACGGAATCGATGTACTTCTGAGCGCAAGGGTTGCTGAAGTCGATCTTGTAGCCGATATCCCAATAATCGCCCGTCCGCAGCGGCTGCGCGGCGATGTCCCGCATCGAGCAGCCTTCGGCGCCGTAGATCGGCAGATCCAAAGCGTACGCTTCCTTCGACAGGCCCGGAATCGCGTAGAGGCCGATCTTCTGGCCGTTCGCGTGCACGTGGTCGATCACCTCGTCGAGACCGTTCGGATACAAGGTCTCGCTCGGAATCGGCCGGCCGTACTCGTCCATGCCGCCGTTCCAAGCGGCGTCGATATTAATGTACTCGTAGCCGTACGGCTGCAGCTTCTCGTGCATCGCGTCGGATTGCGCCATAATTTGCTCCGCCGTGATCCACTGTCCGTTGCCGGAGTAAACCTGCATGCTGTAGCTGCTCCAGCCCATATACGGCCTCTCCGCCAGCCCGTTGTCCGCCGCGAGCGCGGTGCCCGCCCCCGGCAGCGCCGGCAAACCCGCGGCGATTTGCGCGACCGAGATGACGAACGTCAGCAGCGCGATGCGTAGTCTCCGGACCCGTAACGATACCCGATTCAACACGAAATCCCTCTCCTCAAAGTAAAATTGACAGCGCTTACCAAGAGTGAGTATATCGGAACGGCATCGTCCGGGGATACGTACAATCGGGTGATTCGGGGTACATCTTCGTCGGAAATCCAGGGGACAATTCGGAGCGGCTGCGTACCGATTTCCCGATTCGGACGCCAAGCAGGGGCGCGAGTACCCTCGCGCCCCAACGTTTTTCCAACGGTTAGCCGCCTGCCTGCGAGCGCTTCTTTTCCTCGAGAAGCAGCAGCATGCCGTACATGATCGTCGACGCGCACCACCCGGTATACACCGAATACATGCCGCCTTCGTCGATATGATTGTTCTGATTCGCGCGACCATCCCACTGCCGCGTCACCGCGTTGTAGGACCCTCTCCACGCGCCGTCCCACAGCGGCGATTCGCCGCTGCATTGAATGGCCGCCAGAAACGAGGCCAATCTTTCCGCAGCTTCCAAATACGCCCGATCGCCGGACGCCTTCCATGCTTCGTACAACGCCATCAAGGCGAAGCCCTGCGTATACACCAGGTCGCACAGCTGCTCGTTGTTTTGCAACGCGGCGTTCTTCGTCTGCGCATCGTTGTTCAGGATGCCCCCGTCCGGATGCTGCAGACGGAGTACGTACCGGCCCGCCTTCTCGAGCGCGGCGGCGAACTTCGGATCGCCGGTCTCCTGATACGCGATGCTGAACGCGTAGACCGCCTTCGACGTCTCCGACGACACCGGACGCCAATCCTCCGTCTTCATCAGCTCGTACGACGTGCGCATGCGGCCGTCTTCCAGCTGCAGGCTCAGGTAGTAATCGTAAGCCTTCAACGCGGACGCGCGGTACGTCTCGTTACCGGTAACCTTGGCGAGCTTCAGCAGCGCGGCGGCCATCCAGCCGACGAAGTCCGGCCCGAGATAGTACGGCTGGGTCTTGCCGTCGTTCCGGTAGAAGTACCCTTCCGGACGCTGGATCGACACCCAGTAATCGGCGAGCTTCGCGGCGCTTCGGAGCAGCCGTTCGTCCGGCGCCCGCTCGTGCATATGCAGCAGACCGAGCAAGATTCTGCCGTTGTCGTTCTGATACACGTAGTAACCCGATCTCGATTGCGTATCGTAGCCGTCGATCAGGTAAAACGGGAACGATCCGCGCCAAGCGGACAACTCGTCGTTGTCCTGGGCGCGCATCAGCCAATTTTTAATGTTTTGGTTCAGCGCTTCGTACCGATCTTCGCCGGCAACGTCCTTATAGAGCGTCAACGCTCTGGCGATTTCCGTGTTGCAATCCGGGCGCACCCAGTTCACTCGAATGTTCTCGTCGATGCGGATGCGTTCGTAGACGCCGTTGTAGCCGTTGTCGAACGTGAGCATCTGGGTTTCGAGCCACGTCAAGCATCGCTCGACGCTCGTCAGCAGCGTGGACTGTTGCATGTCGTTCACCTTCGCCTTTTCAGAAAATTGTTATGTATACTGCCACACTTGCGCGGCCGCCCCGATGACCCCGGCGCGGCTGCCGGCGATGGCGGGAAGCAGCCGCACGTGCTTCCACATGACCGGCGACGTCCGGGAACGCGTCGCGTCCTCGATCGCCGCCAGCAACGCCGGCGCCTTCTCGACGATGCCGCCGCCGAGCACGATCGCTTCGGGATTGAGCGCATGGACGACGCCGGCGAGCGCGCTGCCGAGCGCGGCGAGCACGACGTCCATCGCCTCGCCCGCAAGCGCGTCTCCGCTCTGCCAGGCGTTCAGCAGCCCCGCGGCGTTCAGCGCCCACGCGGGCTTCGCCGCGTTCTCGAACCGCTCCTTGAGCAGCCGCTCGATGCCGGTGCCGGACGCGTACAGCTCGATGCAGCCGTAGTTGCCGCAACTGCAGCGCGGTCCGTTGAAGTCGACGGACAGATGCCCGAGCTCGCCCGCGCCGCCGTAGACGCCGTGCACGAGCCTTCCGCCCTGTACGATCGCCCCGCCGATGCCCGTTCCGAGCGCGACGCAGACGAAGTCCTGCAGCTCCCGTCCCGCGCCGTAATGCTTCTCGGCGAGCGCCAGCACGTTCACGTCGTTATCCACGAACGTCGGCAGCTCCGGAAATCGCTCCTCCACCCTTGCTTTGATCGGGGTGCCGGTGTAACCCGGAATCGTATCGACCGCGAACGCGACGCTGCCGTCCCGCTTATGGATTTGTCCGGCGCTCCCGATGCCGATGCCGGCGACGCGCAGCTCCGGCGCTTCTTCCTTGAGCTCGGCGAGCAGCTTGTCGATGCCGGCCAGCAATTCCCGCATAATGCCTTCGGACGGATCGATCGCCGGCGTCGGTCTCGTCCAGTGGCGCAGCACGCGCCCCTCGCGATCGACGGCGGCGAACTTCAGCGACGTTCCTCCGATATCTACGCCGATAGCCGCTTCCGCTTCCATGGCGATCCTCCCCCTTTTCCGTTAGTACAGCTTCTCCGCTACCGCGTTGGCCGTCTTCGTAATCGATTCGATCGACGGCTGCTTTCGGGATACGATGACGAGGCTCGACAGCAGGTCGAGCACATGCATCTGCGCGATCTTCGCCGAGAGGCTGCCCCCTTGGAACGGCGACTCCTTCGCGGGCACGAGCAGCACGATGTCCGCGTATTGCGTAATCGGCGACCGGCCTTGGCTCGTCAGGCAAATCGTCGTCGCGCCGTTCCGCTTCGCCGTCTTCATCGTGTCGACCAGATCCTTCGTGCTGCCCGACGTGGAGATGCCGAAGACGACGTCGTCTTCGTTCGCGAGCGCCGCCGACATCGCGATAATGTGGCCGTCGCGCTGCGCCTCGACCGGCAGCCCGACGCGCATGAAGCTATAATAAGCGTCCATCGCCGTCATGCCCGACGCCCCTACGCCGTAGATGCGGATCCGCTTGCCCGACAGAAGGGCGCGCACGGCTTCCTCCAGCGCGGCGGGGGAGACGAGCGAGCCCGTGTCTTGGATCACTCTCGCGTTCCGCGACGTCAGCTTCTGCACGACCGCGGCGGGTCCGTCCCCCTCTTGAATTTCCCCGCCGAAATGCCTCGGCTCGCTCACGACATGCTGCGCGATCGCCAGCTTGAATTCATGGTACCCGCCGAAGCCCAGCTTTCGGCAAAATCGGATGACGGACGTCTCCCCGACGCCGGCTTTCTCCGACAGGTCGGTAATCGTGTACAGCACGGCCTCCTCCGGGTTCGCCTGCACCGCGTCGGCGACCTTCTTCTCCGCTTTCGTCATGGAGGCGTAGATGCTGGAGATCGAGAGCAGCACGTTTTGCGAAGTGGGCGCCTTCGGTTTGATCATGAGCGGGCCGCGGCGACGAACCGCTTCGTGATTTCCTGCGGGCGGGTGATCGCCGTGCCGATGACGACCGCGTACGCTCCCGCTTGGAAGCACGCGCGGCAGTCCTCCACCGTCCAGATGCGCCCTTCGGCCAACACCGGGGTTCTCTCCAACGCGGCCAATCGAGCGACGAGTTCCACGTCCGGCCCTTCCAGCTTCGGGCTGTACGGCGTGTATCCCGACATCGTCGAGGATACGAATTCGACGCCGAGCTCCATCGCGCGCACGCCTTCCTCGTAGGTGGACACGTCCGCGAGAATGCCGAGCTCGGGCAGCTCGGCCCGAATGCGTTCGACCAGCTCGGCGAGCGTCGCGCCGTCGGGGCGAGGCCTCTCCGTCGCGTCGATCGCCACGATTTCCGCCCCCGCCGCCGCGATCTCCCGCACCTCCTGGATGGTAGGCGTAATGTATACGTCCGACCCGGGGTATTCCTTCTTATATAAGCCGATGACCGGAAGCGTGCACGCCTCCTTGATCGCCCGGACGTCGACCGGGGTGTTCGCCCGAATGCCGACCGCCCCGCCCGCCTCCGCCGCTCTGGCCATCGCCGCCATATGATGCGCGCCGAACAGCGGCTCGTCTTCGAGCGCCTGACACGAGACGACGCATCCGTTCTTCAAGCGTTCCATGATTTCGGTGTTCATCGTTCCTCCGCCTCTCCGTGGGATCCTGACCCCATCATAATCGCTCGACTACAAAAATAAAAGAAGTTTTTTTTATTTCCCGTTAAAATTTTGGAGTTTTCTTTTATTTCGTGCCGCGACAAGGGGAATGAACGGGAAAACCTCCCTCTCGTTCGCGCTGGAAGTCGTACTCATGAGGGGTGAACGGGAAAACCTCCGTCTTATTCGGCCGGAGTTGCGGATTCCGTCTCCCGAACGCGCATTAAGATGGAGGTTTTCCCTCCCATGCGCCGGAAATGGCGGTATTCGCCGTAATAAGCTGGAGCTTTTCCCGTTCGCGAGAGGACGAAAACAAAAAAAACATGCGATCCGCCGTCCCCGGCGATCACGCATGGTCTTTGTCACACTCGATACGACGCCGGCTTCCCTTCGTCGTCGACATATTCGATCGTCGTCTTCATCGACGCCAGATCGACGAACAAGGTGCAGCGGGAGGCGCCCTTTTCCCAACTCAGTCGCACTTCGTCCTTGGCGGAATCCAGCACGCGGAACTGTCCGTCGAACGCCGGATAATCGTTGCGGAACCGGATCAGCTCCAGCAGCCGCTGCACGACGTCCTTCCGCAGCGACGATTCGATCTCCTCGAGCGTATAGTTGTGGCGGTTCATCGCGCGATTTTCCCCGGTCGCCTTCACGGCCTCGTAGTCATTCTCTCCCGCGAGCAGTCCGACATAGTACACTTGCGGGATGCCCGGCGCGAAAAACTGGATCGCCCGACCCGCCATGTACGCGTCGTCGTCCTTGCCCAACACCGAATAATACGTGCCGCCGATCTGGTGAACGTCGAAGCCGCCTTCGCCCTTATGCTCGTCGGAGACGATCAAGCTGAGCGTGGAGCCGCGGGATACGCACGTGTCCACGACCTTGCGGGCGTCCGCGACGTCGATGAAGCCCCGCAGATCCGGCAGCACCGGAATGCCGTCGTGGCAGTCGAGCATCGTGAACTGGCGGTGCGGGCGAACCTTCAAATATTCGGTCAGCTGCTCGCTCGAACGGTTCAGCAGCGTGTCCAGCACCGCGAAGGGCAAGATGAAGTCGTAAATCCAGTAGCCGCGGTCCGAGAGCTTCTTCTGAATATCGTAGTGCGCGTGCACCTCCGGCAGCAGCTCGATGCCGTGCGAATCCGCGAGCCGCTTCATCTCGTCGAGAAAATCGAAAATCTCGGGCTCTACGAAAAAGCAGCTCGTCCCAAGTTTCTTAATGACGAAGCCGACGGCGTCCAACCGAACGATCTTGATGTTGTTCTTGCTGAAGTTCGCGAAGAAGTCGCTAAGCAGCTGCCGGACCTTCTCGGATTTAATGTCGAGGTCGATCTGTTCGGACGGGTTTTCCTTGCCGAACGTCGTCCACACCGATACGTCCTCGCCCGTGCTCTCGATCGTGAACGTAGAGTAAGGCAGGGGCCGCCGTAGGAACATCTTGTCGATATCGTCCTGCGCCGGTCGACCGTCCTTCCATACCTTATCGAGCGTGATGAACAGATCGGCGTGCTCCGATTCGCGGCCGCGCTTCAAGAAGTCTTGGAAGTACGCCGACTTCCTCGAGATGTGATTCACCATCAGATCGACGAGAATGTCGAACTTCTCCCCGATCGCCTTCACGTCGTCCCACGCGCCGAACGTCTGTTCGATCTCGAGGTACGTCAGCGGCGCGAAGCCCCGGTCCCCGGAAGACGGGAACGGCGGCAAAATATGAACTCCGCCCTTGAAAATGTCCGAAAAATGCGTCGTCAACACGCTGTTCAAAGACTTCAAATCGCCTCCGAGCGAGTCGGGATATGTTATGAGCTGCACTTGATTGTTCGCCGGCATCGGTTCGCTCTTCCTCTCAAGGATACTTGGTTGCATTGTTCACCATCAGTATACCCTATATTCGAGGGGTTTTGAATAGTTTATTCCGTTAAACCCTCGTAATCCAACACAATTAAGTGGATTCCTGCGGCTTCATTCCGCCGTGACGCCCCCACAGCTTCGTCAGGTTGTCCGCGGGCGTTAGAACGCCGCCCGTACGGCGGTACATTCGATACGTCAGCGCCAACAAGACCAGCTTCAAGACGACTTCATAGATCAGCTTGTCCCCGCCGTCGACCTTGCCGCTCAACGCCAACCAGGCGAAATCATCGGCGCGGCTTAAAAACAACTCGTTCACAAGATTATGAATGCCGTGCGCGCCTGTGGACACCGTCAGCGAGCCGCTCTTCAAGTAGATGTACCCGTAAAGAACGCCCCCTAGAAGCCAACTCGCCGCTTTCGTCCATTCGATCCCGTTCGGAAAATGAATGACCATAAACAATACGGAGGATCCCGCGATCATCCCCCCGACTCCGAGGCGCCTAAGCTGGTACATGATGTACCCCCTTGCCAGCACTTCCTCTTTCAAAGCCGCCGCCGCCCAGCCGAAGCAGGAAAGCAGCAGCAAGAGGTAAAAGGATTCGGATCGGAGCAGCTCCGTTCGGACGCCGACCCGCACCGTCGTCCATTGATGCAAGGCGGCCGCGAAGCCGGCGGCGAAAGCGAACGATATCGCGACCGAGCATAGCAGGAACATCGCGTCGCGGCGGTCGAACCCGAATCCCAACTCCCTCGGCTTTTTCCGATCCAGCTTTCGGAACAAGAGGAAGGTGACGGCGACCCACGCCGCTCCGAAGCCGATATTATGAGCTTGAAGGAATCGACTGTCGTTCAGAACGTCGTCCATCGCTCCGAAGAGCTCGTACGCGCCGGCGAACGCGGCGAAGATCGCCAAGCAGCAAGCGACGGAGAGGAAGATCCGTACGTAGGGATGCAGCGTCACTTGATCTTCTCTCTCTTCATCATCCAGATTGCGATGATCGTATATAGAACGATCACGACGATTCCGCTCTCGCCTCCGATGTATTCCGCGACAGGCGATTCCGTCTTCGTGAAATCCCCGAACGTCCCCCAGAAGATGTTGTGAATGGCGTGCATGATCGCGGCCGGCCAGACGCTGCCCGTAGCGATCCGCATCGCGCCGAAGACGAAGCTGATCAGGATCGTCGTGGCGACGAACATCGGCACGACGATCCATGGGTTGCCTTCGGCGTGATAGTTGCCGGCGATCATGATCGGGAAGTGGAACGCCCCGTGTACGACGCCGACGATCAGGAGCGCCTTCCGCCAGCCGATTCCCGCCAGCTTCGGAAGCAAATACCCCCTCCAACCGATCTCTTCCGCGAGCGAGCTGGTTACCGTATAGAAGACGATCGCGATCGCGAGCTTCGCCGGAATCATCAGCCACATCGCGGTCGTCATCCCCTCCGGCACGAAGAAGGAAGCATAAGGCGTTGCCCATAGGATCAGGTACGCGGCCGCCAGTATGACGATCGGCGCGAGCAGCGCGAATCCCCAGTATTTGAATCCGGCCTTGTTCAAGCCGAGCTCCGCCCAGCTTCTGCGCTTCAACAGGTCCCCGGTGATCGCAAATAAGATCAGCACCGTTAGAAGCGGCGCGAACATATACACCTGACCCGGAAGCTTCATGACAATACCCATTATCGACGCGACGATCATCACGATCGCGGTGAACAGTCCCGCTTTGACTCCATTGCTTACCTTACTCATCTGGTTTCTCTCTCCTTAGTCTTTTATCGTTGGCCTAGCGTAATATTGCCGGAGCCCGTCTCCGCGGTCAGCGTAACCCCGCCGTCCCCGAACCGGCCCGAGACCGCGCCCGCGTTCTCTTCTCCGGGCTCGACGAGCCCCGCGGCCTCGTACGGCCATTCGACGCTGCTTTCGCCCGAGTTCGTTCGGAAGTCGAAGGCCAGATGTTCCGGCTTCTCCGCGAGCTCCACGGTTACATTGCCGCTGCCGGCGCGCAGGACGACCGGAGCCTCGATCGCGTCGAATCGGACGGCGATATTGCCGGACCGCGACTCCCCCTGCAGCGTCCCGCGGCCGTCCTCGAGTCGGACGTTGCCGCTGCCGACGTCGAAAGCGAGCCGTTCCGCTCGGAAGCCGATGCCGGTCATATTGCCGGAGCCGATCCGAAGCGTCGCATCCCTCGCGTACAGCTCCCCGAATCGGAGATTGCCGCTCCCCGCATCGACGTCCAGCGCGTCCGCCGTCAGGTCGGCGAGCGCGACGTTCCCGCTGCCGGTTTCGACGGCCACGGCCGCGCTCCGAACCGAGGATACGTCCACGTTCCCCCCGCTCGTAAGCACGTCCATCGACTCCCAGGCTCTGTCCGGCAGACGGACGAGCACGTTGACGTCGAAGACCGCTACGAAGAATCCTTTGTCAGGAACGATCGGTTCGACGGTCAACGTCCCGTCCGCGACGGATGCCTTCACATCGATGCGCTCCGAGGTGTCGGCGTCGGCCGTCCCGACCACCGAAACGACGATTTGCTCCGAATCCCCGCGGACCACTTCCACATCCGCGCCCCGGCCATCGATCCGAATCGCGCGCAGTCCGTCCGCCTCGAACGTCTCCCGAACATCGAAAGAGCGCATTCCGAAGAACTCCCCGTTCCCGAAGGAACCGAAGGCGTACAGCGCCGGTATCCCCGCCAAAACGCAAACGGTACCGATCCAAAGCAACGATTTCATATTGAACATCATCTCCGTCTCCATATATTGCTCCGCCGTCCGAGCGCGAGCGCCCACGCGCTGTACGCCGCCCACAGGCTGAACGGCACGGCCACGGCGATCAACGCGACCGCGAAATCATAAGGGTATCCGTAGAAGCCAGCCTCCGTCGGGCGAAACAGGAACAGCAAGTACCACAGCGGCACGCCGACGACGGCGAATCCGACCGCCCTCGCCGCGACCGCCCATCGCCGCTTCGTCTCGAACCGGCGGCGGCGCAGCCGAACGAAACTGCCGATCAGGCCGGCGAACAGAACAAGACCGAGGAGCAGAAGCCCCAGCGATACCCATCCGAGCAGCTGGAGGAAATTCGGCAAGCCTTCGACGGTTTCAGGGGGATGCCCTAGCACGATGCTGACGATCCCTTCCGCGATGCGTCCGCAGGCTTCCCCGTCCGCTTCGCCGACGAGCAGCACGATGCCGACGCCCAGCTCCGGGAGGAGAACGATTTCCGAGCTGGAGCCCATGCCCTCCCCGGATTTCTCGAGCGCCGGAACGCCATGGATTCGCTTCGCCTCGAAGCCGCTCTCCGCGTAGACGGCCCCGTTCAAGTCGGATGCGGGCACTCCCGCCCGGTGATAAGGCTCGAGGCCGCCCAAGGCGAAGAACGGCTCGGTCGTTCCGTAGCCCAGCGCGGCCGCCGCGAACCGGGCAAGATCCGCCGCGCTGGCGTACGCTCCGCCTTCCGGCGCTTGGCTGCTACCGAATGCCTTCCAATACGGCTCGAACTCGACGGGGAAGCCGAACAAATACCCGTACTCCTTCGCGGTTCGGACGGACCCGTCGACCGGCGGACGGAAGCTCGCATTCGTCATGCCCAGCGGCTCGAACAGGCGCTCTTTCATATAAGCTTCGTAAGGCCGGCCGGTCGCCGCCTCGATGATCAAACCAAGCAGGTTATAACATGTGTTGCAATATTGGCCTTTGGCGCCGGGCTCGGCGTTCATCCTCACGTTCTCGAGCGCCTTGGCCGCATTTTCCAATGAATTCCGGTTCTTCTTTACGTCACGATAAATCGCGCCGTCGGCGGAAAACCGGTTCACGCCCGCGGAATGCGTCAGCAGCTGCCGCACGGTCACCTTCGACGACGCTTCTTCGTCCGCGTATCGAAACCAGGGCAGGTAGTCCTTAACCGGCGCGTCCAAATCGATGCGCCCCTCCTCCGCCAGCTGCAGGACGACCGCCGCCGTCATCGGCTTCGTTACGGAAGCGACCGCGTACACCGTATCCGGGCCCGCTTCGGTCCGCGATGCCAAATCCGCGAAGCCGATCCCTTGCGCCTGAACGATGCGCCCCCGGTCGACGATCGCATAAGCGCCTCCCGGAATTCCCGCGATGTCGAACTGCGCTCTCGCGTATGCGTCGATGCGGTCGAGCGGGAGCTTCGTTCCCGCTTCGTTCGCCGCCGCGGCCGGTCCGGCCGCGATGCAGAACATTACACAGGCCGCGATGACGCTACAAATCCATTTCATCTTCGTTTCCCTCGCTTTTCTTCGTTCCCTCTCCGCAAACCAATGTACCGAATAAAAGTCATGTCTCCCTAGTGACTTTCGGTTAAAAGAAGTCATGGCGCATGGTATACTATCCTATTGAATGATTTACTAGAGATTGGAAGAGCGCCTCTTGGAACTTATAGGTAAAATCAAAACGCATGGAATTACCTCCCTCATGGTCGCCATTCGCAGCGCATGGTTTCTCTTCGGGGTATACGACATTCAGCAGCACCCCGAGCGATTCCTGACGCACCAACCGCCCGTCCTCTTCGCGGCGGGCGTCGTGTGGCTCGCCGTGTTCTGGTACACCGTCGCCTATGTCGTGCCGCTGATCGCATACCTGCGGAAGGGCGAGCCCCACCTGGTTCCCCTGTGCCTGGAATTGATCTGCAGCGGCGGGTTATTTTTATTTCTGTCGCAGGACTGGGCGGGCGGGATGGCCTTCTACAACTTCCCGGCGTTCATCGTCGGATTTCTGAGCGTCGGCCGAACGCCGTTCTGGTCGGCGCCTCTGACCGTCGCGGTCCTTCCCCTGCTGTCGGGCGCCCTCTGGGGGCATTCCTTCGCCGTCATCGCCGACCGGATGATCGATCTGGCGGTCGTCTTCGCGATCGGGTTCAGCTTCTGCAAGCTTCTCCTGACGCTGCGCCGCATCCGGGACATGATGAGCGTCATCCAACAGCAAAATCAGACATTGGAGCTGAACGCGAAGCAAATCGAGAGGCTGACGATCGCGGAGGAGCGAAACCGGCTGTCCCGCGAGCTGCACGACACCGTCGGGCATGCGTTCACCGCCGTCATCGCGGGGATGGACGCCGTTCGGTATTTGATCGACGTCTCCCCGACGGAAGCGAAGAACCACCTGGCGGAGCTGCGCCGCTTCGCGAGCAAGGGGCTGGAAGACGTCCGATCGCATATTCACCAGATGGCTCCGGCAGAGCTGAAACAGCCTCTCTGCTTGACGTTAAGGGAGATGTCCGGACAGTTCGCCGAGCATACGTCCGTGAAAATCAACTTCGGCGCGAGCGGCCGGGAAGTGCCTCTGTCGGAACAAGTCCGGGTGACGCTCATTCGGCTGCTGCAAGAAGCCATGACGAATGCGGTCCGACACGGCCATGCGTCGGAGGTGGAGGTGGCGCTGCGTTTTCTGGAGGGGGAAGTCGTGCTGAAGGTGGAAGATAACGGGGTCGGGGCGAAGAAGCTCGTGAAGGGGTTCGGGATCAACTCGATGACGGAGCGGCTCGCCAGCGTGAACGGGACGTTATCCATTGAATCCAGCCCGCTCCGGGGCACGGTGGTCGAGGGGAAAATCGCGATATAGAAGGAGGACTTTCGTTGGAAAAGGTGACCGTCATGATCGTCGAGGATCAGGAAATCATTCGAAAAAGCTTAGGCATCGTCCTAAACCTCCAACCCGATCTCGAGGTCGTCGCGATGGCGGCGAACGGCGAGGAGGCGGTCGCGTTCGCGGCCCGATTCGTCCCGTCCGTCATTCTGATGGACATCCAGATGCCGGTCATGGACGGCGTGCGCGCGACGGAGCTGATTAAGAAGGCGCAGCCCGACGCCAAGGTCATCATGCTGACGACGTTCCAAGATGCGGAGGTGGTGTCCGATGCGCTGCAGGCGGGAGCCGAGGGTTACATTCTGAAGGCGATCGACCCGATCGACCTGGCATCGGCGATCCGGCTCGTCAGCCGCGGCGAAACGATGATTTCCCGGGAAGTCGCCAAAGCGCTCTTCGCCCGTTCGCTCGCGGCGCCGGCCGCTCCCAAGGAATCGGAGTACGGATTAACGGAGCGAGAGATGCAGGTGTTGACCTGTATCTCCCACGGACTTCCAAACCGCGGCATCGCGGAGAAGCTCTTCCTCTCGGAAGGCACCGTAAAAAATTATATTTCCAGCATCTATTCGAAGCTGAACGTACCGAACCGTGCATCGGCTCTGAAGAAAGCGTCGGAGGAGAAGCTGTTATGAAGCTCATCCCCCCGCCAGTTCCTTCTCGTAGACGACGATCGTACCGTCGGGGTTAAGTCCGGTTTTCCGAAACCCCTTCCGCGTCCAGAAGGCGTGCGCGGGGTCGTTGTCCGTCAACACCCCGATTTTGTACGAACGCACGCCGCGCTCTTGCAGCCGTTGTTCGAAATCCGCGAGCGCCCTGCTCCCATATCCTTCGCCGTGAAGCTCCCCGCGAATCTGCAGCAGCCCCAGCCAGGTTCGGCCGTCGCGCGGGTTCGTCATCAAGTCGGCGATCGCCTTCTCCTCTTCGATCCGCTCTTCGGACGACGGAAACCACTCCATCTGCTTTTGCTCCTTTAAATTTCCATATGCAGGAAACCCATCTCATGCACGGACGTATACTTACATCATAACTCCGACTCGCTTCGGGAATGGAGGGATCGAATGTATTTTTTATTTTGGACGCTCGTGTTGGTCGTAGGGATTTATTTTCTGTTCCAGAACCGAGACCATCAGGAAGAATGGTTAGTATTGAAACTTCTAGGATATTACATCTTGGGAAGCTTCTACTTGAACCTGAACGGCCTCGTGCTTCCGCTCGGCTTCGCGGTCAGCTTGTTCCTGAAGCCAAGGGAAAACCGGGGCGTGAAACGAGGCGCCGCCGTCTTCGGTCTCGTCATGATGATCATCGGGTTAATCCTCCGTTGAACAAACGGGGGCGAAGCCGTCTCCGGCTCGCCCCCGTTCCGCGTTACGAACGCTTCTCGACGTTCACGACATAGTCGACCGTGAACACCTCGCCGCGATGCTGGAACTGTCCCCAAATCTTATAGATCCCCGCCTTCGGGAACGTCGTCTCGAACTTCGCCTCCGGCCCGGTCCCCTGATCCGCTTCGGCGTGAACGTGCACGTATCGTTCGCCGTCCTCCGACAGCACGACGACATGTCCGATCGCGCCGAGATACGGCTCCAAGTCGGAGATCGGCTCGCCGGATGCCTCGTCCGCGATCGCGAACGTCAGCGTCGCCTCCTCGTCCTCGACCAACCCTTCCGCCGCGAGCGAGACTCGTTTCCCCGCGACGACCGAGTTCAAGCTCTCGCTGGGAACGACGGCTTGCGGCGCGGCCGGCGCGCCGCCGACCTCCGCCCATGTCAGCTTCGTCATCGCATCGCCGTCGGTCGGCTTGAAGTCGGCGATGAGCCGGTACGCTCCTCCCGCCGGGAAGACGTTCGAAATTTCGAAGACGCCTTCTCCCTTATACTCCGGATGAATGTGATTGAAGTACGATAAGTCCTTGCTCACGACGATCAGGTGCAGCAGCTTCTCGTGGTTCAGGTCGAACGCCTCGACGGGCTTCCCTTCCTTCGTCGCAAGCTCGAGCCGAATCGACGCGTCTTCTCCCGCATCCCCTTCTACGGCCCAAGCCGCTTCCACGGAATCCGCCATCAATCGATCGCTCGCCACGGCCACTTCCTCGGTTTCCCAAGACGTCTGGGCGCCGCCGCAGCCGGTCAGCGCAAGCGAGATCGCCGCCGTAATAACCATTCCTAATTTATTCATATCGCAATGCCTCGCTTAACGGAGTTTTCGCGGCGCGGGACGCCGGGGTGAAGCTGGACAGCAGACTGACGAGCAATCCGAACGCGCAAACCGCGGACAGAATCGCCCAGGAGATGCCGAATCGGTACGTCAACGTGTTGATGGACATGAACGTCGACGTCATGTAGATGAGCAGGATGCCGAACGCGCAGCCGATGACGGTCGCGGCGAGACCGATGCCGAACCCTTCCAGCATGACCATGCGGATCAGCTGGCCTCGCGTCACGCCGACGGCGCGCATCATGCCGAGCTCCCGCACGCGCTCCATAATGTTCATCAGCATCGTATTCGTAATGCCGATGCCCGAGATGACGATCGAGAGAACGATCAGGAAGTTGACGACGCTGAACGATCCCGTGTACGTCGCGCCGACGACCGACACCCAGTCCTCCGGGCCGAACATCGATTCGATGCGGGCGCCGAAGCGGTCGAACACATTTTCCCGAAGCTGCAGCGGAGAGATCCGATCGTCCTTCAGCACGAGCGCGTTCCGTTCGTACTTCAATCCGAAATGGCCGCGGAACGCTCCGTCTCCCATGAACGCGCCGAACCCGTTGTTCTTCATCGTCTCGACGGCGCCGACGACCGTGAACGGACGCGGCCCCGCCAGCGTATCGAGCGTAATCGTCTCCCCGATCTCGCCGCCCCATACCTCAAGCGCGACGCGGTCCATGAGCAGCTCGTCGTCGCCCAATCTTCCGATCCACGCGCTCTGCGCTTCCCCGCCCGCCGTAAACAGCGGGAACCGGTCGATCCACTCCGCCCCGACGCCGTACACGGGCAGGTTGCGCTTCTTTCCGTTCAGCTCCCAGACCGCGAGATGCAGCGGGTACGTCTGCGCGTCCGCGACGCCTTCCGTCGCCCGCAGTTCGTCGAGGTCGGTCGGCTCGATATGATGCAGCATCACGTCCAGGTTGCCGCCGTAGGAAGCGTGGATGACTCGTTCATACGTCTGAATTAGAGCGGAATTGAGCGAGCTCATCAACAGCACCATCGCGATGCCGAGGCACAGGACGACCGACGTCATCGAGGTGCGGCCGAGGTTGCGCTCGAGATTGCGGGACGCCACGACGCCGCCGAAGCCGAACAGCGCCCGGTACGCCGGCTTCAACAGCGCGGCGAACGCCTTGAACAGGAACGGGAATACGAGCGCGACGCCGAGCAGCAGCGGCACGACCAGCAGCAGATGCTTGATGAACAATGCGGAGACGATCAAGAGCGCGCCGACCGCGCCCCGCCAACGCGGCAGCTTCGAGCTCGATGCGGCGGTTTCCTTCAACGCCGCGATCACGCTCACCTTGCCGGCCTGCCGAATCGGAGCCAGCGACGCCGCGATCGGCACGACGATCCCCGCCGCGATCGAGACGACCAGCCCCTTCGCAAGCTCCATGCCGCTATCGTCGTATACCCCGAAGATCATGAAGATGACGGACTTCAACAGCAGCGCCAGCCCATACCCGATGATCGCCCCTACGGCCGTCCCCGCCGCCGACAGCAGCAGCACCTCGTACAATACGAACCTGCGGAGCTGCCCGGGCGTATATCCGATCGTCTTCAGCGCGGCGAACTCGTTCTTGCGCTCTTGAATACTAACGTACAAGCTGTTGAAAATGACGAACGCGCTCAGCGCGATCCCGAGACACCCGGCGATATACAGCGCCAGGAAGAACGTATCCGCGTCTTTGAACTGCGCTTCCATATTGAGGAGGACCGGCTGCAGGTAGACGCTGTCGTCCTTCTTGACCAGCTCGTCGAACCGCGCCTCCGCCTGCGCCGCGTCCGTCCCGGGCAGCAGCTTGATCTGCACGCTCTCGATCTCGCCGGTTCGCTCGAACCATTCCTGGACGAGATGGAGCGGCACGGCCACCGTCCAAGGATGATACTTCGCCATCATCCAGCTCGACGGACCCATCAAATCTGCCGTATACCGCACGATCGCGTCGATGCGGACCTGCTGAACGCCCGCATCCGTCTCGATCGCGATCGGGTCGCCCACCTTCGCGTTCCAGACGCCGGCCGTCCGGTCGGTAATGACCGCGCCGTCCCCGGTCAGCGTGCCTTCGACGACCTTGTATCCGGTCAGCGGCGTATCCAGTCGGCTGTAGCCTTTCAGATCGACGCGTTTTTGGATCGCGGCGATGTCTTCGTTTTCCAAGACGAGGTTGGTCGCCTGTTTCATCGTCGCGATCGAGACCGCGCCTTCGATATGCTGGACGTCGTGCAGCACGTCGCCGGAGAAGTACGGTTCGGTTCCGTTGATCGAGAAGTCCGCCTTGCCGAACGCCGCCTTCATATAGAGCGGGAACGCCTTCTTCGCGGTGTCGACCGAGGCGATGACGCCGAACGTCGAAGCGACCCCGATGACGATCGAGACGACCGTAAGCAGCGTGCGGAGCTTCCGGCGCATCAAATTGCGCCATGCGATCTGCCAGAGATTCACTTGCGACCCGCTCCTTCCATGGCGTCTTCCACGACCGCCCCGTCTCGAAGCGTAATGATGCGGTCCGCCGTCTCCGCCGCGTGACGATCGTGGGTCACCATGACGACGGTAATGCCTTCTTCCTTATTCAGCCGCGACAGCAGCTTCAAGATGTCTTCCCCGTTCTGTCGATCGAGGTTACCGGTCGGTTCGTCCGCCAAGATGAGCGCCGGCTTCATCGCGAGCGCTCTGGCGATCGCCACGCGCTGCTGCTGGCCGCCGCTGAGCTGGGACGGGTAGCTTGACGCCTTCCCTTCCAGATTCACCTCGCGGATGAGCCGGGCGACCGTCCGGTCGATCTCCGCCTTCGGCGCCCGATTCGCGGCGAGCGCGAGCGCGATGTTCTCCGCGACCGTCATCATCGGGAGCAGCTGGTAGTTCTGGAACACGAAGCCGACCTTCGTCCGGCGGAACAGCGTCCGCCCTTTCTCGTCCAGCCGCTCCAGCCGAACCCCGTCGATTTCGACGCTGCCGGACGTCGGCAGGTCGAGCCCGCCGAGAATTTGCAGCAGCGTGCTCTTCCCCGAACCGCTCGGCCCCATGACGGCGATGAACTCCCCTTTCCCGATCGTTACGTCCGTCTCTCGCAGCGCCGTGAAGTTGCCGGCTTCGAGCGCGAACTCCTTGGATACTTTTTCTACGCGAATCATTGCTTTGTCTTCCTCCTCTTGATCGGTTCATCCGATACGCTTTCGTCTGAACTCATCATAAACCCGGAGGAGGCCGCCGAACGCGCAAACGATGCGACGGCGCCCGCAACAATTTGCGGCCCGCGCGCAAAAACTATCCGAATCCCGCCGCAACCGCCGCGCAATCGTCCATCATCCGTGCGTGTACGGCGTGAGTCATACGCTTGTAGCGGTAACAACTCACCTGCAAAAAGTCGCTCGCTTCGGTATGCCCCACGCCTGTCCAGCTATAAAGCAACATATCACTAATCCTGCACTCGCAGCCGCCATGCACTCCCTTGTAATTCTCGGGATTGCACGAAAATTGCAGAGGCACCTCCGGATCCCTATCATCCTTGCTATCTAAATGCCGTACGACCGGCATCGGTGTCTCGACTTCCATTTGGTCGTCAGCTGAGCGAAGGTCAATCCAGGAGAAGGAGCGCGGGAACAAGCGCAATTCCACCTCTTACCTTTTGATTTGGTTAAAAAAAAGCTGCCCCGCGCTTCGCGGGACAGCTCCTATTCACCTCTCGTACCAATAGCCGGGGATGCCTTTCGTCAGCCGAAGCAGCGCTTCGAGATAATAATAGTCGCCCCAGATCATATAATCGTCCGGGCCTAAGCCGCCGCGAACATGATAGGAGCCGTGCTTGATCAAGCCCTCTTCCTCCGGCTCGCCGATGGTGGCGTAGTTTTCAACCAACGACTTCATCGACCGCTCGACGGCTTCGTTCAGCCAACCGCGATCCGCATCCGCCTCGCCCAGGTGGGCGAGAATTTCAAGCATGCCGCAAGCCGCGATGGCGGACGCCGAGCTGTCGCGCGGGGTGCCCGGCTCGACCGGCGCGTCGAAATCCCAATACGCGACGAAGTCCTCCGGCAGACGGTCGACGAAATACCGCGCCGCCCGCTTGGCCGTCTCCAAATACGCGGGATCGCCCGTGTACCGGTACGACAGCGCGAAGCCGTAAATCGCCCAAGCTTGCCCGCGGGTCCACGTGGAGCCGTCGTGGAAGCCTTGGTGCGTCCCGCCGCGAATCGGCTTCCCGTCCGCCGGGTCGAAATAGAACGTATGGTACGAGGAATCGTCCCCCCGCATCAAGTAGCGCCGGCTCTTCTCCGCGTGAAGGACGGCACGCTTCCGATACCGATCGTCGTTCGTCTGCGCGTGCGCCCAGTACAGCAGCGGCAGGTTCATCATGCAATCGACGATGATGCGGCCGCCGTTCTGCGGGTCTCCTTCCGGCCCCCACGCCTGAATATATTGCCCGGCTTCCCGCCAACGGGTCATCAGATGCTCGGCCGCGTCGAGCGCTAGCCGGCGGCCCGATTCGTGGCGTTCTACGATCCAGGACGCCAACGCCGAAGGGAGGTACAGAAAGCCGATGTCGTGATGATCCAGATTTCGCTTCGCCGCAAGCCGCTCTCGATAGTCCTCCACGTGGCGCAAGCCGGTTTCCTTAAACGCAGGATCGCCCGTGTATTCGTAACAAAGCCAGATCATCCCGGTATAGAAGCCCTCGATCCAATCGCGGTTGATCCCCCAATCGTACCGTCGCTCCGTCGTAATGTGCGGGAACTGCATCGGGAAGGCCTCGATGTTCCGTCTCGTCTTCTGAATCGCGTCCTCAATGGCGCGCTGCCACATAGTAAATTTCCTCCTTCGCGATGCCTTACGGATTCGGTGTCCTTACTTCGATCGTCATCGTGCGGGTCAGGCCGGATTCATGGTCCGTCACCGTCAATTCGGCGGTTCCCGGCTTCTTCCCTAGCGCCTTGCCTTCCTTAACGGATAACACGGTCTCGTCGCTGCTCGCGAACGTCGCGTTCTCCGCAATCGTCTGCCGCCCGTCGGCGTACCGCAGCAACGCGGATAGCGCGTGCCGCTCGCCCGGCTTCCACACCTCCGGGACGTCGGCGCGAACCGAGATCGGCGTCGGCCGGAAGATGCCCGCCTCCGTGATGTTGTTCCACCGGCTCGTCGAGTTGCCGTATCCGGTAATCCGCACGTAGCGAGCCTCCGTACCGGCGAAATGAAACACTTCGGGCTCCGCCGTTACGCCCGAGCTGACCCCGTCGGCGTACGCGACGTTCCACTGGACGCCGTCAAGCGAGGTCGATATGGAAAAGTACGCCTTGCGGACGTCGCCGCTGAAGAAAGCGATCGAGACGGCTCCGACTTCCCGAACCTCTCCGAGGTCGTATTGAATCCAATGCTCGCCTTCGGACGTCCAACGCGTGGACAGATCGCCGTCCAACGTCTTCTCTGGCGTGTAGCCCAGGTTCGCTTGCGGCGTGGAGCTGGCCGTCGCGCCGACGACCGGCCATCGATTAACGTCCGGCGGGTCGCCGACGATCGGACCGCGCACGAACGCCACCGTATATCGGTTCTTCGACGCAGGATCGGCCGGATCCGTGACGTACACGAACGTCCGTCCCGGCAGCTCGGTCGCTTCGACGACGGTCAGATCGGAAGCGGATGCCGCTTCGACGCGAGGGACGACCGTCTCCTCGAACGGGAACACGACCTCGTAATACGTTCGCCGCGGATCGAAGCCCTCGATCGGAACGCCGTCCACGGCGATCGAGCTCGCCGTCGGCGGCGCCGGCCGTACCGGCAGCTCGCCGTCCGGAATCGACCACGCATCCAGCGGCGTAAACCCGGGCGCCTGCTGCGGCAGCGCGTCTTCTTCGTAGAGCGGCGCCATCCAGACGGACAAATTCGCTTGGCTGGCGTTCGTCAGATGAACGGCCAGCTTCCGAACGTCGCGATTGGCCGTCTGTCCTTCCGGGTTCGGCGTTCCGGGCAGCGGCTCGGCTTTCATCTCCGAGAAGACCGCACCCGCGGGAGCCTCTATCATTTTCACATAGAGCTTCTTATCGTTCTTCGTCAGAATCGCGGCCCGGCCGCCTTCGACAATCGAAATCGAAGCCCCCGTGTGCATGAACCAGTAGATGTCCGAAGGCGCCTTCAGCCGGATCTCGTCCTGCACGATCAGCTGCGAGCGGTCCGCGGTCAGCATCATGCCCCGCTTGAAGGACAAGGCGTCGTTCGGGTACCGTTCCGTCAAATCCAAGATGCCGTATGCGCCGCGCGGCTTGGACTCGCTGCGCACGAGCGGGGCCGGAGCGTCGTAATCCTGCATGTGAACCGGGTTGCTCAGCGGATTGATGACGACGGTGTTATGGCCTTGCGCGCCCTTCCGATAATACGTCCATCGCGTTCCTTCCGCATATTGCCAGAAGCCCGGCAAATTGTAGTTTTCATTGCCGAGATCGAGCGCCCACCGTTCGCCGAGCGCGTCGAACACGAACGTCCCGGCGTCTAGGTCGTTGTGGCTGAGCATCGTCTCGTTCAAGCCCCTCATGGCGGCGTACGCGGCGTTCGGGTCGTTCCAGCCGCTGCGCATGGCGATCGCTTCGATGCCGCTGAACGTCCGATCCGGCGAAGAAGGCCAGACGTCGAACATGCCGGGCTTGTAGAACAACAGGTACAACGGCGAGTACAAGCCTTGATCCCGATACAACTCGCCCGCGAGCGACGCGTATTCGGGTTTCCCGTAGAAGTCGGCTAACCACAGCGACTGCGGATACGTCTCGATAATGTCACCGTCGCCGAAGTTGAACGTCCCTTTCGGCCCTCGTAAATGCACGGGGTACGCGCCGAACGCTTCCATGCCTTCCAGCTCGCTTAGTCCGTAGTCCGTGCCGAGCGACGAATGCATCGCCGACATGAAGAGGAACAGCGGCATCGTCCCGTACTGGAAGTAGCTCGGCCCTTCCGGCCACGAGCCGTCTTCCGTCAAGTGGCGCAGCACGATCTGAAGCTTGCGATAGACACCTTGCAGCGCTTCGTTCGCTTCCGCCCGGATCTGCGCTTCGTCTTCGTTCAACAAGGCCAGCGCCAATACGCCGTAGCTGCCGTTATTGACGAGGTTAATATTGTTGGTTTCCGTTATGTTGAATTGTCCCCGGTACCAACCGAGCGCATGGCTGAAGATGTGCTCGCTGACGGTCTCTTCCACGACCCGGCGCTGCTCCGGCGTCATCTCGTGATAAAGCCAATCGTAGGCCAGACCGGTCGTATAGGCGATGTACGTCAGCGACAGCATGCTGTTCGTCCGACCCGGCCAAGCGCTCTCCGGGATCGTGGCCATATACTGCAGATGCTCGATCGCCCTGTCCGCGTATTTCTTGTCCCCGGTCAGCTGGAACATCAAGGCGGTGTTTAATAATTGGTTCGTATTAAAGCCGTTGTCCTCCGCCTCGAGGAATGGCGTGGTATCCTGCGTAAGCCGCTCGAACCATTCGGTCATATACGGGTCCGTCCCGATCAAGCCGCGCGCATACGCGAAGTCCTCGGCGTCGGCGACGACGCGCGGGTGGACGTTGCCCAAGGCGGCGTCGTTCAAGTCGGCCGCGAAGTCGGCCGCCTCCGGAACGACGAACACCTTCGCCATCGCCTCCGTCGACATCCCGTTCGCGGCGGTCGCCGCGACCCGGAACGTATCGTACCCGGTAAAGCCCGGCGCCGGCGTATAAACGAAGGTTCCGTCCGGTTGAACGGTAAGCTCGCCCCGGGTCTCCGATGACGCTCCGGATTTCGTCCAGACCACGGCGTCCGCCGACGGACGAATCACCTTCCCGAGCTTGCCGGTCAAGGTCGCGCCCTTCGGCGTCGAATACCACTGCAAATCCAACGTCGGCGGCGCAAGGATCGGCTCGACCGCGATCGTCGCTTTCCCGAATTTCGGACCTCCGCCGCCCGCAACCCCGCCGACCATAAATACGAATTCGTCGGGACCGGCGTAATTGCGCGTCGGATAATACCGGAAGCCGCCGTCCGGCTCGACCGTCACCGTGCCGTGCCGGGGATCGATCGCCTTCTCGAACACGATCGGCGCGCCGCTAACGTCCTCCGCCGTCAGTCTCCCCGCCAGCTCCCCGTTCTCGAGCACCGTCCCCGAATAGGGCTGTACGATCAGCGAAGGGGACGGATCGACCGTCACGACCGCGTTCCGGGTTTCGTTCGTCTCGAGCGCCGTCGCGGAGACGATCGAATACCCTGCCGCGCGCGCGGTGACGAGACCGTTCGCATCCACGGAGACGGCCGCCGGATCGGACGAGCTCCAGCGCACGTTCCGATTCGTGGCGTTCTCCGGCGTAACCGTCGCCGAGAGCTGCGCCGCGCCGCCTGCGACGAGCTCGACATAGTCGGGCGTTAGCGTAAAGCTCTCGACCGGGATATGCTCCTGGATGGAGAAATCGTCGAACCACACGGTCCCCGTGGAATTTTCGAGGAACGCCTCCACCTTCGTGACCGGGGCGGAAGGGTTATCCGTGTTTTCCGGCAGACCGACGACCCGGCTGAAATACGTCCAGTCCGTCGAGCCGCGGATGTGGTTCGCCAGCTCGACGTTCACGCTTTGCCCGCCGTCCCGCTTATATTGGAAACGCACGTAGGCCGTATTGGAGACGTTCTCCGTCTTCACCCAGCCGCTGATCAAGTACGGCTGGCCGATCTTCATCGTGCGAATCTCCTGCACGACGGCGCCGCGGCTGGCGGTCGGCGGCGCGCCGTCGATTCGAACCGATCTCGTGCCGCTCCGGTACGTCTCCGTATCGACGGCGAACGCCGGATTGCCGCTCGCCTTCCAGGCGGTTGCATGAGCGGGACCGACCCCGTCCGTCCATCCGGTTGAAGCCTGCACCGTCTCGAAGCCGCCGTTCGGCAGCAGATTTCCGTTCGGCGCTTCATCCGGCAGCACCTCGAACAGCTTCAGATCGTCGAACCAGGCGGAGCCGGCAGTATTCTCCAAGAAGCCTTCGAAACTCAGCTTGACGGCGCCCGCGGGAACCGTAAATTCCTTCCGGATCGACGTCCAATCGTTCGTTCCGCGAAGCGTCGTCGTATAGTTCAGAGCGCCGATCCTAGAGCCGGCGCCGTTCAAAAATTGGAATCGGCCGTAAGCCTGTCCGTTCTCGGTCAACCCTTCGGTCTTCAGCCAAAATTGAAGAACGAACGGTTTTCCTGCCTGCTCGGGAGCCAAATTCACGACTTGCTTCGCCGAGCCGCGGCTGACGACGTCGGCGCCGATCCGGAACGATCTCGTCCCTTCCTTGTAGACCGAGTCGGTCACGCTGAACGCGGGCGCTCCCGAATACCGGATCGCCTCCCAGCCCGGCGCGTTCCCGTTCTCGTCCGCGGTCTCGAAGCCGCCGTTCGTAAATAAATTCCCTCCCTCCGCCGCTTGCGCGTACGTTGGCATGCCTATAGCCGCCGACAGGCTCGGGATCGCCAAGCAAATCGACAGCCACAAAGCTACTCGCTTTCTCAAGGCTCGTAACGATGTTACGTTCATCCGTCCATCCTCCCTCTCGCGTGAATGTGCTTTCGACACCCACACTATAAAGGAAAAGGAAGCGGACGGAACACTATCTATCCTTATCCTCGGCTATCCGTTGCCAAGGTTTACGCGTTTTTGCTTTCGGACCCGCGGATCATCTCCCGATATTTTCCCGGCGTAATGCCTTCCAGCTTCTTAAATACGCGAATGAAGCCGATATCGTTCGCGTACCCGATGTGCTGCGCGATTTGCATCATCGTTAGATTCGTCTCGGCCAGCAGCTTCTTCGCCACCTGCATTCGGCTGTCCACGATGTATTCGTTCAGATTCACCCGGTTTTGCTTCTTGAAGAAGCCTGAGATGTATTGCGGCGCCATGCCGAAGTGATCCGCGATCGAAGTTAAGCTGAGATTGTTGTCCAAGACGCGCTCGCCGATGTACCGCTTGATCCGTTCGTTCAGCAGATCGCCCTGATCGGTCCGCGCGCCGTTGACGTTGCTGCAGATCAATCGGCAGAGCTCCTTCGTCTTCTGCAGCATCTCCTGCACCGAGGTGTTGTCCATGATATAACGGATCGGATCGATGCCCTGCAGCAGCTCCTTGCCGTCCAGCTTCAGGGCGTTCAAAACCTTAATCACGGTGCTGAGCAAGTCGATCGCCAGAAACTTGCCCATCTCCGACGTCAGCTCGCCGGACACGACGTTCAGCTCGTACAGTTCGTCCAACAATCGTTCCGCTTGCTCGGACTCCCCGCCCTTCAAGAAGTTCGCGAGCCGAATTTCGGCCTCCAACGGGTATTGATAGTAGCCGTCCTTGATATCTTTGGTTTGGTCGTAATAGATAATGGAGCCTACGCCGTGAATAATCCGGTAGTCGAGCGCGCTTAACGCTTCGCGATACCCCCGTTCGAAGCCTTGAATCCCCGGATGAATCGAGCTGGAGGCGATCGAGATTTGCATCCGGAACCGTTCGGCCGTAATCTCCTTCAGATCCGAGATCATCGTATCTCGGAGACGCTTCGCCTCTTCCTCCGAATCCGCTAAATTCAACAGCAGCGCCAACTGATTGCGCTCCGTCTCCACGACGTACCCGTTCCCGTCGATCAAGCCGCTGCTAAGATTGACGAGCACGAATCGGACGAGCGCCCACTCTTCTTCGCTGTCCTCCCTCCGGAACTCGCTAGAATCGTCGCAGGTAACGAGGACGACGCAGTTCAGCTGATGGGGAAGATGCAGCCCCATGAAATCTATCGAGCTTTGTTCGATTTGGCTCGGCTCCGTCTGCCCGTTCAGCAGCCGGGTGAGGAAATGCGCGCGAACGACGGGCGCATGATCCGCGAGCCGATGCATCATCTCTTCCCGCTCCGCCAGGTTGCGCGCGATCGACGATTTAATGAATTCGTATTCATTGGATTCCGGCGGGGACCGCTCGGCGTTCCCGTTCAACAACGCGCTGACCATATCCCGAATCGGACCGTAGCTGCGGTAAGCCATCCAGTAAGCCGCCGCGGTGCCGATCAGCAGCACGACGATCAACATCGTAACGACCCAGTTCGTAATCTCGTTAATACGCTGCAGCACGACATCCTTCGGAATGAGCGAAATATATTGCCAACCGTTCACCCCGCGGGTGTACGATAGCATCATGTCTTGGCCGTTATGCTGGAACGAGAGGTAACCGGACGCAGGCGCGCCGGTCGGAAGACCGTCCGGCGGCGCGCTCCGCCCCGCGGTCGATAAGATGACCCGCCCGGATTCGTCCACGATATACATGGACGCGCTGTTGGCCCATTCGATTTGCTTCAACAGCGCGAAGATGTGCTGTTCCTCGATCAGCATCACCAGCGTGGCCCTGACATTGTTGATTTCACCGAGCGGCAGCGTCGTCGCGGTAGCGATTACATTTCTAGAGGACATCGTGCTCGATTCCGCGGACTCGGAAGGCCAGAACGTCTTGAAGTGGTATCCCGTGAGCAGCTTCTCCTTCACTTCTTCCGCCGTGTAGCCGCCATAGGGGGAAATCTTATTGAAGTACGTTTGGGTATCGGTCTTGAGCGTCGGGGAGAGGATCATGTCCCGGTTTCGGTAATGGATGTAAAACTCGCCGATCAAACCGGTGCCGAAACGAAGGGTTTTCAACGCCGCGACCGCTTCGGAATACTCCAAATACCGCTCGCCGTCGTTCAAATTCCACAGCGCTTGCAGCTTCGGGTGCGACGCGATTTGGATCGTCAGCCGGTCGATATCCTGCATCTGGCCGTCGACGACTTGCCTGACCTGCTCCAGCATCGCCAGATTGGAACGGTTCGCGTTCTCCACCATCGTTCCCTTAATGTTCGAGTAAAGAAACACGGAGATGGTCACCGGGATCAATAAAATGAGAAGGTAAGATAACCACAATGTCCAGAAGACGTTCTTCCGTCGTCTCATCCCACTGCCCCCTCATCTTGCTTTTCGTTCATGCTACCATAACTTGAATCCTCGCTCAACGCACTTCCCGCTTAGGAACGCCCGGAAATCGGGGCTTTCGACGAAAAGATAGTTGATGTGAAAATCGGATTGTTCGAAAATGAAGATCGGACAGTGCCGCCGCGGAACAGGCTATGGGCACGCCTCTCCCCCGCTACTATACTCAAGAGGCGGACGCGGAAAGAACGGTTCGCCGCGAATCAAAAAAAACGATCATTTATTATTGGGAGGGTCTGCGGAACATGGGTATGAACAATTGGAAGACGCTGTCGCGCACGTCGGTCGGCATCATGATTACTGCTTTGCTTGTCGTCGGCTGCAACACCTCGAGCACCGCGCCGGAGGAGCCGGCCGACGGGAACGCGGGAACCGGCGCCGCGGAACAGACGAACGAGAAAGCGCCCGAAGCGGCCGAAGAAGTCGGTTACCCGGATGAAATTACTTACTGGGTACAATTGAACGCCAACGTCGCCGCGACGATGAAGGATTACGGCGAGATCGCCGCCTACAAGAAGGTCGCCGAATTAACGGGCACCAAGGTTACGTTCCAACACCCGCCGGTCGGCCAAGAGAAGGATCAGTTTAACTTGATGATCGCCTCCGGCGAGCTGCCGGACGTCATCGAATATCCTTGGGCGGCCGCTCCGAAGGGAGCCGACAGCTTAATTAAGGAAGGACGCATTCTTCGCCTGAACGAGCTGATCGCCGAACATGCGCCGAACCTGACGAAGATATTGGACGAAAATCCGGACTACCGGAAGATGGTGACGACGGACGAGGGCAATATTTACGTCATGCCGTTCATCATGGGCGATCCGTCCTTGTCGGTCGTCCACGGCCCGATCGTTCGGGAGGATTGGCTGAAGAAGCTCGGTCTGGAGCAGCCGACGACGATCGCGGAATGGGAAGCGATGCTGACCGCGTTCCGGGACGGCGACCCGAACGGCAACGGCCAGAAGGACGAAATCCCGTTCTTGTTCAATATCAACGACATCGACTTAGACCATCTGTTCGTAGGCGCTTGGGGAATTACGCAGGATTTCTACCAAGAGAACGGCACGGTGAAATACGGCCCGATTCAGCCGGAATTCAAAGAGTACCTGGCGACCTTGGCGAAGTGGTATAAGGACGGTCTGATCGATCCCGACTTCGCGACGACGGACGGCAAGCTGAAGGACGCGAAGGTGACGGGCAATCAGTTGGGCGCCTTCACCGGTTATCCGGGCAGCAGCATCGGCCGCTACATCGATCTCATGAAGGAGAACCCGGAATTTTCCTTGGTCGGTCCGGTGTATCCGGCGTTGGAAGAGGGCGGTTACGCGATGGGCAACTATTCGTATCCGTTCTCCGGCATCGGCGCGGCGGTATCGGCTACGGCGGATAACCCGGAGCAAATCGTGAAGTGGCTCGATTATAAATACAGCGAGGAAGGCCATTTCCTGTTCAACTTCGGCATCGAAGGCGAAAGCTACACGATGGTCGACGGATACCCGACATATACGGACGTGATTTTGAAAAATCCGGACGGACTCCCGATCACGCAAGCGATGGCGAAATATTTCACGGCGAACTGGAGCGGCCCGTTCATTCAGGACAAACGGTACATGGAGCAATACTACCAGTTGGATCAACAGAAGCAAGCGAACCAGAACTGGTCCCAAGCCGATCATTCGAAGCATCTGCCGCCGCTTACGCTGACGGCCGACGAAAGCTCGAAGACGGCTTCCATCATGAACGACGTCAAGACGTACCGCGACGAGATGATCAACCGGTTCATTATGGGCGCGGAGCCGATCGACAACTTCGACAAATTCGTCTCGACGATCGAAAACATGGGCATTCAGGAAGCGATCGCCGCGCGCCAAGCCGCGCTCGAACGCTATAACGCGCGTAAGTAATTCTCATTTTCCCGTTCCGAATCTCTCACCCCAACACAGGAGGGATCTCCCATGTCCTTGATGCCGAGAAGAAAATCAGGTCCCCCTGTGACGGGGGTCGATAAGAACGCGTTCTCGTACCGCGCGTTCCGCGACCTGAAATTGAACAAGTACATCTACGTCATGTTGGTTCCGGTCATCGCGTATTATGTCGTGTTCCTTTACGGCCCGATGTACGGCTTGCAGATCGCATTCAAAGATTACTCGGCCGGAGCGGGCATGTGGAACAGCCCCTGGGTCGGCTTCAAACATTTCGAAAGCTTCTTCGAAAGCTATTACTTCTGGCGTCTGCTGCGGAATACGGTGCTGCTGAGCCTCTACGAGCTCGTCTTCGCCTTCCCCGCGTCCATAATTCTTGCGCTGCTTCTGAACGAGCTGCGCAGCAACCGGTTTAAGCGAACGGTGCAGACGGTGACGTATATGCCCCATTTCATCTCCATCGTCGTCATCTCCGGCATGCTGGTCGACTTCTTGTCGCGCGACGGCTTGATCAATAACGTCATCGCCATGTTCGGCTTCGAACGAACGGCCTTCCTGGGCGAAGCCGGATGGTTCCGGTCGATCTATATTTCCTCGAACATTTGGCAGAGCGTCGGCTGGGGGTCCATCATTTACTTGTCCGCCATGTCGAGCATCGATCCTTCTCTCTACGAAGCCGCGCGGGTGGACGGAGCGAACCGGTGGAAGCAGACGCTTCACGTGACGATTCCCGGCATCATGCCGACGATCGTCATCCTGCTCATCCTGCAGATCGGAAGCTTCATGACGGTCGGAACGGAGAAAATCCTTCTCCTCTACAATCCGACGACGTACGAAACCGCCGACGTCATCGGGACGTTCCTGTACCGGAAGGGGATCTTGGAGGCGGATTACAGCTACAGCGCGGCGGTCGGCTTGTTTAACTCGGTCATCAACTTCGCGTTACTGGTTCTGGCCAATGCCGCCAGCAAAAAATCCGGAAACAATCTGTGGTAAAGGAGCAGGCGACCATGACGTTAAAAAGAAGCTTCGGCGAACGGCTATTCGACGTCGGCAATGTTTTGGCCCTGTCTCTGCTGACGTTAGCGACGGCATATCCGTTCCTGTACGTGTTGTTCGCGTCCGTAAGCGACGCCCAGGCGGTCGTGCAAACGCGCGGGCTGTTGTTATATCCGAAGGGATTCAGCTTGGAAGCGTACAAGCTCGTATTCATGAATCCATCGATTCTGACGGGCTACGCGAACACCTTGTTCATCGTCGTCGTCGGCACCGCCTTGAACCTCGCCATGACCGCCCTTGGGGCGTACGCGCTGTCCCGGCAGAACGTTATGTGGAGAAATCCGATTATGTTCGGGATCGTCTTTACGATGTTCTTTAACGGAGGGTTGATCCCGACGTTCCTGCTCGTGAACGACATCGGCCTGCTGGATTCCCGATGGGCATTGATTTTGCCGGTGGCGATGAGCGCCTACAACTTGGTCATCATGCGGACGGCGTTCCAAGGCGTTCCCGTCAGCCTCGAGGAATCCGCCAAGCTGGACGGGGCCAATGACTTCACCGTGTTGTTCCGCATCTTCATCCCGTTGTCCATGCCGGTCATCGCCGTCATGATTTTGTTTTACGGCGTCGCTCATTGGAACTCTTGGTTTAACGCGATGATCTACATTCGCACGAGGGAACTGTACCCGCTCCAACTGATCTTAAGGGAAATTCTCATCACCAACAGCACGGATTCGATGATGACCGCCGTCGGCGGCGGCGACCGCATGCCGGTCGGGGAGACGATCAAGTACGCGACGATCATCGTGTCGACGATTCCGGTGTTATGCTTGTACCCGTTCTTGCAGAAGTATTTCGTCAAGGGCGTTATGATCGGCGCGATCAAAGGGTAAACACATAGAGCTCGCCGTTCCGGGGGTAGGCGAAGCGCGGACCTTGAAAGCCGCGCTTCGCCAGCTCCTTTTTCATTCGGAGCATCAACGCGCCGTGACTGACGATCAGCACGCTCCGCTCGGGACGGTTCGCCACCTCGTCCAGAACGGTCTGTACGCGGCGTTCGGCGGACGCCATCTCCTCCCTTGCGGCGCTGTCGAGCTTCCACGTCAGCCGAGCCCAGACCGCCCACCACAAGAAAGGCAGCCGCAGCCGCTGGCCCGATATGGCCGGCAGCGCAATTTCCCGCAGCTCGGCGCGCGTCTCGATGCGCTCCGGCGCCGGGAAGAGCAGCTCCGCCGTGCGGACCGCCCGCGGCTGGTCGCTCGAGACGCACCGCTCCCACGCGATGCCGCCGAGCTCCGTCCGTCCCGGAACGATCGGCGCCTCGTCGTACGCGGCGAACCAAGCCGCCGCTTCGTCGCCGGACACGAGCCGCTTGCTAGGGTATGGCAGATCGACGGGGTAATGCCGCACCAGCCCGACGATCACGAGTAAAGGTCCTCCGTCGGCAGGATGCCGAGCTGCTTCGCCTTCTTAATGACCTCTACGCGGGAAGTCGCGTGCAGCTTCTGGAACAGCTCGGTCAAGCTGTACTCGAGCGACCGCTGGCTGATCATGAGCGTCTTCGATATTTCCTTGTTGCTCTTCCCCTTCGCCAGCTCGCGGAGCAGCTTATCCTCCTCTTGGGTAATCGTCGTCTCCTCGCGCCCCGGCTCGCTCGATACGACGATTTCCTGCCGGCGCAGCTGCTTGAGCAATGCCATCGGCACGATCGCTTCCTTCCGCGCGGCGCACCGTATGGCCTGAATAAGCTGCTCCCGCGTCGACGTCTTCGCAATGAAGCCGGAGACGCCCGATTCCATCAACAGATTGAAGTGCGGCGCGATTTCGAAGCCCGAATATATGAGAATGACGGCGTCCGGCACGTACTCGAGCAGCTTGCGCGTCAGATCGGCTCCATTCATATTCGGCATGTACAAGTCGAGCAGCATCACGTCGAATTTCTTTAACCGGACCAGATCGGGCACGCAGTAGACGTCCGTCTCGATCGTAACGTTCATGTCCGGCTCGGATTCGATCAGCATCTTCGTCCCCTCGACCACCGAACGATGATCGTCCACCAACAAGATTTCCATAGCTCTAACCCCTTCGTGCGTTTATGATTTCGGAAACCGGATATCGACGTGGAACCCTTCCCGCGGGGCGGACCGGAACGCGACCCGGCCCCCGAGGCTCAGCACCCGCTTTTCGATGCCGGCAAGGCCCATATGCTGGAACGAATCCTCGTACGACGTCCATTCCATGCCCACGCCGTCGTCCGCGTACGCGAAGACCAGCCCGTCTTCCCCTTCCGTCAACGAGATGCCGATCTTCGTCGCTCGGGAGTGCTTGTTCGCGTTGTTCAGCAGCTCCTGCACGATGCGATAGACGCCCAGAATGTGCTCTTCCCCGTAGCTTACCGCGGACGCTTCGGCCGCCGTAAATTCGATTTCGTAATTCGCGAACATGCGCGTATATTCGAAGAGGCTCTTCAGCGATTCGACCAACCCCATTTTCAATAGAAAAGGAGGCCGCAATTCGTTGCACGTAATCCGAATCTGGTGAATGGCGTCCAGCAGCCCTTCCTCGATGCGCATCAACTCCCGCATCGCCTCCGGCTCGAACGTTCGGAGCGACCGGAGCGACTCGAGCTTGCGGTACCAGATGATTAAATCCTGCAGTACCGAATCGTGCAGATCGCTGGACAACGTGGCCCGTTCTTTCTCCGACAGCTTGAACAACAGCCGCAGCATCCATCGGGGCGCCTCGCGATCCAGCGCCAGCTCTTCCATCCGCTTCATGAGATCCTCGATCAAGTGCAGGTTGTCATACAGAATCGTAACGTAGCGGACGGCCGTCTCCAACCACTCCCGCTCGATCGGCAGCAGCTCGTGACCGAGACCGATGCGGAGGTAAACCGGATGGCGCTTCTCGCCGATTCGAATCCAGACGTCTTCCGACGTCGTGCGGGAAGCTTCCTCCCCGCTCGGAACTTCCTCGATCGTCGCGCGAGCCGCGTTCAGCACGTCGCGGACCTCATCGATCAGCCGCCGTTCCAAGTCGGACACCTTCATGACGTTCGCGAGATCGTTGGAGAAGCGGTTCAGGCTTTGTTGAAGCGCCTTGTATCGTTTCTCGCTTTCGACGAGCTCGCGCTCCTCCCGCTTCCGCTTGGTGATGTCCTTCGCGATGCCGTGGATGCCGTTCAGGCTTCCGTGGAGGAGGATCGGCACGAACGTGATCTGAACGATCCGCTGCCCGTCCTTCCCCGGAGCCAACCGGCACTCGATGTCTCTCGGCCGCCCTTCTTGCCTGACGCGCTGAAGCGCGTCGTAGACGTCCGCATGGTCCTCGTCGTAGACGACGCCGAGGAAACAGCGGTTCGCGAGACGAGATTTCTCGATTCCGGTAATCGCCTCGAACGCCGGATTGGCGTTCACGAGATAATAGCCGTCGAGCTCGATGGAGAAGACGCCGTCGAGATTGTTTTCGAACAACGACTTGTATCGCTGCCTGCTCTCTTCGAGCGCAAGCTCGGACCGCTTCTGCTCCGTAATGTCCACCACGATGCTGTCCAGCCGCACCGTCTCGCCATGCCGATCCAGCACCGGCGTTACGATCATGCGCGCCCACCGCGTCTCGCCTTCCACATGAATGAACCGAATCGGAATGTCGGCGGGGATCCCCCGATCCAGCTTCGGCTTCAACACGCGAATCATGTGCTCGTTGTCGTCGGGATGAATATGATCGTGCATCCGCATGGGCCGGTTCATGACTTCTTCCCTCGGCAGTCCGCACAGCTTCTCCATGCTCTTGGACATGAACGTATGTCTCGTGAAGTCGCGGTCCGTCGACCAGACGCCGGCGCCGACGTTTTCCAAAATGTTGTCCAGCTGCCGCTCGGCTTCCTTCCGTTCCGACACGTCCCGCACGACCGCGACGACGTACCGGACTTCGCCCTCCCGATCGAGCACCGGCTTAACGCGGGCTTCCGCATAGACGATGCCGCCGTTGGCGCGCATGACGCGATACTCCGTCTCGGCCTCCGTCTTCGACTCCAACACGCTGCGGAAGACGCCGTTCACCTGCTCCCGATCGTCCTTGTGAATGATGTCGAACGCGCCGATCCCTTCGTATTGCTCGATGTTATACCCGCTGAGCGTCTCGAACGACGGGGAGACGTAACGGACGTACGCCTCTCGGTCGACGAGCACGATCGTATCCGACGTATGCTCCGCGACGATGCGGTACACCTCCGCTCGCGGGTCCGCCTCCGGCTTCGCGTACACCGCGTAAGCGATCGTTCGGCCGTCGTCCCGAGCGACGGGCACGCGATTCCTTGCCGCGGCGAGCCGCCCGGACTGCGCCGCGAGCTCTTCGTACGCCGGGTTCCCCCAAAGCACGCGTCCTTCTAAGTCTTCTATGTAAACCGGCTCCGGCACATGCGTCAACCATTGCCGGGCGCCTCGCAAGACATCCTCGTAGATTGCCGTCATTGTTCTTCTCCTCGTCCTCTCTCCGCCATAGCTTCATTATATAAGAAAGCGCCTCCGCTTACCGCGCAAAAAAACGGGGCATCTCCGCAATTTATTAACGCGAAAAATTCCTCCCCGCTTACCGACCGGTCGCCGTTGCCGACACGCTTCCGAATAGGGAATATGAATTTTCTCTATTTCGCTCGAAAGCGCCGCTTCTGACCGTTACTGCCGCGAATAAGGAACTTTCCTGTTCCCTAACGTAAAGAAGACCCTATTCCGCCCGAAGGCAGCCAGGGTCTTCCATAATTCCGCAACTCAATCGTCCCAGCTCAGCAGCGACGCCAAAGCTCGTCGCGCCTGCTCCGCGGAGCTCCGGTGCTCGTCGTCTCCGGCCGAGGAGCAGCTTCCCGCCGCCGAGACGCGGTACGCGTTCGTCCGCCCCGCCTCGTCGACGACGACGGCATGGTTCTCGTCCCGTTCGATGTCCGAGCCCTTCAAATAGAATGTACACGGGATGCGGCCTTCGGCGTAAACGAAAGCGTCGCACGGCCACAGCCGTTCTTCCCCCGATGCGACGTGCCTCGCGAGCACTCCGTCGACTCGCTCGCGGCCTTGAACGCCGGCGATGTCCCATAGGGCTGGATCGAGCCGTTCGACCGACACGCCGCGCTCCTTCAGCCGCCGCTCCGCGCCGTCGACGACGCGGCCTCGGCCGGCAAGGAGCACGCGCCTGCCAGGGACGTACCCCCGGTCCAGCAAGCCCACGCTCATCGTGGGCGTCATTACCCCGGCCGGTCGGCTCCCCGGAATGCGCCGGGCTTCGCGCGGCTTCTCGAACGCTCCCGAGCAGAGCAGCACCCGCTCCGCCTCTACGTCCTCATGACCCGCGGGGCCCTGCAAGCCGATGAGATGCGTCCCCCGGTCTTCGTCGAAGAACAGGCTCGTCGCCGCGGCGCGAAACCGGAACTCGTAGGGCAGCTCCGCCGCCCGCCGCATCAGCTCCGCTTCTTCGGCGAAGCTCGGCCCCGCGAACAAGCCTCGCAGCAAGCCGCCCATGCGATCCTCGTATTCGGTCGCCAACACCCGCTCGAGCCCGCTCGCCTTCGCAAGAAGCGCCGCGGCCGCTCCGGAGATGCCGGCCCCGACAATCGCGAGCTCAACCTTCATGGAGCGTCCCTCCTTCGGAACCGCAATCGAACGCCAGGTAGGAGCCCTGCAGCCCCTTGAGCGGCGGCTGCCCGGCGCGGACGGCCGTATGTTCCGCGACGAGGTCCATAATTTTCGGAATGCAGCCGTTGCCTTGGCATTCGCCGAGCAGCGCCCCCGTGCGGCGCTTCACGGCGTCTATGGTAGCCGCGGCGACCGGACGGCAGAGCGCGTTCGCGATCTCGCCTCGCGTGATCGAGCGGCACAGGCAGACGATCTCTCCCGCCTCCGTCGTATTGTCCTCGCCGAACAGCTCCGGCATGTCCGTCCGAAGCTCCGCCTCCGGCTTCGACTCGAGCGCTAGGCCCGCCCGCTCGAGCTGCGCGGACACCAACTCCGCGATGCCCGGGGAGGCGGATACGCCCGTAGAACGAATGCCCGCCGCATGCACCAGACGGGCGTCGACCGCCGACGGGCGAATGACGAAGTCTCCTTCGCTGCAGACGGCGCGAACGCCGGCGAATTGGCGTACGCTGGCGTAGCTTCGAGCCGACGGAACGAGCTTCTCGCAGCCGGCGAGGACGGCTTCCATGCCTTCCGCCGTCGTGGAGCGATCCCACTTCTCCTCCTGGTCTTCCGCGGTCGGTCCAAGCAGGTAGCCCCCGAATACGACGGGCGACAGCAAGATGCCCTTCGACGTCTTCGTCGGCACCGGCAAAACGATCTGGCTGACCGGCACCGCCTCTTCCGTTAATACGAATTGCCCCTTCCGCGGCGTTAAGGCGAAGCTGTCGTCGCCGATCATCCCTGCGATCTCGTCGGCCCATAAGCCGGCTGCGTTCACCGCGTAGCGGGTCGCGACCTCGCGGCCGTTCTCCAGCGCGATAAGCAGCGCATCGTCGTTCGCTTCGATTCGTGCCACCCCCGAACCGAGCGACACCTCGGCGCCGTTCATCGCGGCGATCTCGGCGAACGACCGAGTCGCCCCAAACGGATCGATCAGCGCTTCCCCCGGGATCGACAACCCCCCGATCGCGCGCGGCGTAACGGCAGGGTTCCGCTCCAGCAGCTCCTCTCGACCGATCCACTCGCAAGCGACGCCGTTCGCCGCCGCCGACGGCAAATACGTCTCCTCGATGATACTCCGCTCCTCGTCGGAGACGGCGACCATGACGGCTCCGCATTCGACGTATGGAATCTTGAGACGTTCGATCAGCTTCGGCCACAGGCCGCGCGACAGTCGCAGACATTCGGCCTCCACCGTACCCGGCTTGGCGTCGAAGCCGGTATGCACGATGCCGCTGTTCGCCTTGCTCGCGCCTTCGCAGACGTCCGGCTGCTTCTCGATCAGCAGCAGCTTCAGCCGGTATTCGGACAGCTTGCGCAGGATGGAGGCTCCCACGATGCCGCCGCCGATCACGACTACGTCGTAAACGTCGTCTCTCATATGCATCTCTCCCCCTCCCGATGATTTACCGTCCCCGCCGCGCATGAACGATCTCGTGCACACGATACCCGTCGAGCTCGGAGAGCGGATACGTCTCCTTCGGCAGCCGCCGGAACGGCAGCGACCGCAGGTCGACGGCGGCCGCTCCCGGCGTGTCGGCGTCATAAATCAGCTCCGTCATCCGCGAATATGCAGCCTTATACGAGCCGCAAGCTTTGACCACGACCAGCTCCTGCAGCGTCGGCTCGATGCCGAACGCCCGAAACAGCCCTGGGTCCCCGTTCCCCGCCGTCTGACGGCAAACCAGGATGCTGATGTTCCCGACCTGCAGCACGGCGGAGGGACCGATGCGCTGCACCGTTCCGCGTCCGGCCGGCCCTTCCTGCACGAAGACGCCGTCGTGCAACGATTTCACATACGCCTCGACCTGCAGGGGCGGATTCATCTCGGGATATCTCGAGCCCCCGACCGTGAAGTCGGCCGTTCGACCGACGCCGAGCGCGAACGCGCGGTCCGCGGCCGGCGAATCGTTCACGGCGATCGCCGTTCGAAGCGTCGAGCCGCGCGCAAGCAGCCGGCGAACGACGGCGACGCTGTCGCCGGTCGCCCCCGCGTTCGACGAATCGGCGGCGTCGACGAGCACGACGGGTTTCCCGCTCCGGTTCCGCTCGGCGCGCTCGATCACGTCGTCGACGGACAGCAGGTCGGGCCGGAAGCTCTTGCGCAGGTCGAACAAGCGCTGCCCCAGTTCCAGCGCATAGGATTCCGCTCGCTTCGGATCCCGATCGATCGCGAGAACGGCCGATGCGCCGTCTCCCACATCTAACCAAGGCTGCATCTGGTAGATGGAGAAATCCGCCAGCTTCCCGGACCGCTCCAACGCTTCCCCGTACCGGATTAACTCGGCGAAAGGGCCGCTCATCGTCGAGTACCCGCTCGCCGGAACGATCATCGGCACCTTCGCTTTCACCATCCGGGGTTTGACGCCGTCCGTCAGACAAGCGAGTCCCAGCTTCGCGGCGCGGTACCCGGTTTCGTAATGGTCCTGATGCGGGTACGTACGGTAGCCGCAGATGATGTCCGCATGCTCCATCATACGGTCCGTGATGTTGGCATGCAGATCGGTCGATACGGCGATGATCGCCGATGGTCCCGCCGCGCCTCGGATCGCCTCCAAGATGTACCCGGAGCAATCTTCCTCCGACGTCGTTTGCGTCGCTCCGTGAAGCGAGACGAACACGCCGTCGACGGGACCGTTAGCCATAACAATGCTTCTAGACTTCTCCAGAAAATGCTCCGCGACCCCATGCTCCACCGGCCCGCCGCTCGAGGCGAACATGGAGCAGCCGGGAATCGCCGTCGCCCCCGACTCGTCGATCGCTCGCAGCATGCCGGCCAAGGCGCACGGCTTATCCCCGTAGAACGCCCGAACGGCTTCCCCCTCGTACATCCCGCTTCGTTCGAAAAACTCGATCCCGCTGGGCAGCGGATTAAAGCTATTGGATTCCTGATGGAATTCGACGAGTACGATCTTCACTCCGCCGTCCCTCCCGGCGCTTCCGCGAACAACCGCTGCACGTTCCTCGCGAATTCCCGGGACGACTCCGTAACCGTGCCCTTCATCATGACGTCGCCGAGCGACGCGAGCCGGCCGGACATCTGCAGATCCATGTCGTACTCGACCTCCGTCTCCGCCTCCGCGCGTTCCTGCAGCCGCACCTTCAGCTTCGTTCGGAACAACCCCGCCAGCTTCGTCGGTTTGCCCGTCATCTCCACGGTCAGCTCTTCGCCCTCGGCAAAGCCCTTGAGCCGGCCGTTCGCCTTGAAGGCGATCGTCATGAATTTCGTCTTCACTTCCATATCCGCTTCGTACTCCGTGTCGCTGAGCGCCGTCATGTCCCTGCAGCCCGGCACGCAGCCCGCCAGCTTCTCGACGTTCATGAACACGTCCCACACCGCCGACTTCGGCGCGGGAATCGTGAAAGAATCGGCGATCTTCATGCGAGTCTCACCAGATCGTCCGTATCGGAGGAGACGCGTATGGCTTCCAGCATCTTCACGACCTCGTAGCCTTGGCTCGCGTCGCAGAGCGGCCGTTCCCGCTCCCGCACGCAGCGAACGAACGCATCGACCTCCGCTTGGTACAGGTCGGCCGCGGGAACCTTCAGCGCGTATTCCACCGGAATGCGGTTCGTCTCTTTGAAAACGGTCAGCGGGTCGAGGCTCGCCCCGCCCTTCGTGCCGAACAGCTCCACCTTCAACGCGTCGTCTTGGCTGCCGTTCACCGCCCAGCTCGCTTCGATCGTAAGCGCGGCGCCGTTGTCGAAGGTGATGAACGCCGTTCCCATATCCTCCACGTCATACACAGGCCCGACCTTGTTCACGTCGGAATGAGCTTCGTAGAAGGAGGCGTATTTCGTATCGTACGGCGCCACCTTCCGGAATTGCTTGCCGAGCACCTGCTTCGGCGCCGGCGCACCCATCATCCACCACGCGAGGTCGAGCGCATGCACGCCGATGTCCATCATCGGACCGCCGCCGGAGTAGAGACGCTGCGTGAACCAGCCGAGCGGCGCGCCGCGTCGGCGCAGGATCTTCGCCTTGGCGTAGTAAATCTCCCCCAGCTCCCCGCCGGCGGCCAACCCTTGCAGCGCCTGCGCGTCCGCGCGATAGCGGTGGCTCATGCCGACCATGACGACATTGCGCGACGCCGCCGCCGCTTCCTTCAGCTGCAGCGCCTCTTCGAGACTGACGGCCATCGGCTTCTCCACCAATACGTCGATGCCGTATTTCAACGCGGACAGCGCGAGCGACACGTGGGTGTCGTTAAACGTGCAGATGCTGACGGCGTCCACCCCCGCTTCCCGATACATGCGCTCCGCCGACTCGTACACCGCCGGGTTCCCGAACTCCGACGCCACTCGTTTCGCGCGTTCTACGTCCGTATCGGCGATCGCGACGATCTCGGCGTGCGGGTTGTTCCGATACCCCGGAAGATGGCACATATGGGCGATCGATCCGACGCCGACGATTCCGACCTTCACCTTACTCATGGATGGAAGCCTCCTAGTTGTTTACTTCGATAGAGTGTAAAATATCGCGAACATAGGCCAACGCTCGCATCGAGCCGAGGCGCTGCTCCTCGACGCCCTCGAACTCGACCGTGTACCAGCCGTCGTACCCGAATCGTTGAAGACGCGTCAGCAACCCCTCCAGATCGACCTCGCCTTGGCCGGCGATCTTGCCTTGATATCGCTTCCCTTCCAAGGAGGGAAGCACGCATTCCGAGACGTCCGGACCGACGAGCGCGAAGTCCTTCACGTGCACGTGCTTCACCTCGGCGATCAACTCCTCCAGCGCTTCGCTTGGCTGCTGGTCCACGAGCAGGAAGTTGCCGGTATCGAACGCGCTCTTCAGCGCCGGCGAGCCGACCTCGCGAATGACGCGGCGCACCTGTCCGCTCTTGCCCGCGAACAAGCCGTGATTTTCCAGACAGAGGACGATCCCTCTAGACTCCGCGTATCGCGACGACCGGCGCAGCCCTTCGACGACGTATTCCAGCCCTTGCTCGAAGGCGATCGAGTCGTCCTTCGGCAGATCGCCGGAGAAGACGCGCACGACGGAAGCGCCCAGGTACGCCGCCGCGTCGACCGCGTCCGTTACCTCCTTCAGCTGCGCTTCGCGCTCGGCCGCGTCGGCGGAGACGAAGTTGTTGCAGGCGGCGTAACAAGCCGTTCGCAGGCCGAGGGCCTTAAGCCGCTCTTTCGCCAAGGGAAGCTCCGTCTCCCGATCTTTCCAGAAGATGCTCAGCAGCTCCACTCCTTCCGCCTTCGTCGTCGCCGCGAATTCGAGGAAGTCGAATACGTTCCATTCGCCGTCGTACCAATACTTGTGCACGCTCCACATGCTCAGCGCCAATTTCATGCCTATAACCTCCTAAAATCGGTCGATTCCCGCTCCGCTCGGGAAGGCGCCCCGCCCGCGCGGACGCGGCGGGGCTGCCTCAAACATCTGCGGCTCGCTTACTCTCCCTTGCGTTCTTCGTTCTTCTTCAGGCCGTTCGCGTTCCCTTCGCCGGGGAAGGCGAACGCTTCGACGACGGCCGCTTCGGACGCGTTGCCGGCCGCGTCCCGCGCGATTAGCTTGTAGCGGTAGGTAGTGAACCGCTCGAGTCCGGCATCCGCGTAGGACGTACCCGTTACGGTAGCGATCAACGCGTCGTCGCGGTACAGGTCGTAGGCGACCGTGCCGACGTTGTCCGAGGCCGCCTCCCACGCGAGCGTTACGCCGGTTTTCGTAACGTCCGCCGCCGCGAAGCTCGCGGGCTTCGACGGCGCTTCAACGTCGTAGACGGGCAATCCCGGCTTCGTGCCGAGGACGAACCGTCCCGGCGTCTTCGCCGTCACCTTCAGGAAATAGACGAATTTCGGATCGTACGGATTCGCGTAGGCGAACGACTCCGCCGCGTCGCCGGGCTTCGCGGAGGACGCCAATACGTTCGTGTACGCGCCGTTCCAATACATCGCGACGTCGACGTCGGCGCCGCCGAGCGGCAGCGCTTCGACCGCGTATTGGCTTAAGCCGGACATCTTATACCAAATGTCCTGCCCCGCCGCCGTCGCTTCGCCCAACGCCGCGTACGCGTTCCCGAGCGGCAGCGCCGACAGCTTCGAGGCGCCGTCTTCGACGGGACGCTCGAGCGACAGCTCGTAGGCGCCGCCCGTCGTCATGCCCGTCACCCGAACGACGATGAACGAATCGTTCGGCTCCCGCTGACTGACGAGCAGGCGATGCTCCGGCAGAACGGACCATTCATTGTTATAGGAAAATCCGCCATGCGGGTGGACCGCGGCCGGCGCCTCATGGAAATATCGCGTCTCGAGGCCGCCGACCGTATTCGCCGCCCCGAGCGGACGGAGGCGAACGATCCAATCTTCCCCGGCGCGAATCGGGAACTTGAACCAATGCTGCCCGTTGCCGGCGATCTGTCCGCTATAGATGACGCCTTCCTTCGCCGTAAGCGTCATCGCCGTCTCCCAGCCGTCCCCCGGAAGCTCCGGCTGCTCGCCCGGCGGCTGCACCCCGTTATAGATCGTATAAGTTCCGTTCGTCTTCGCCGTCACCTTGAGGTAATACACGAAGCTGTCCGCGTAGACGTTCGTGTATTGAATCGTCTCGTACGCGCCCGCTCCGTTCGCCGACACCTTCTCCGGCGCGCCGCTGTTCGCGTCGCGGTACAGCGCCAGATCGAAATCCGCCGCGGTCCCGTCCGGAACGAGCGTCAGCGTATACGAAGGCTTGCCCGTCAGCTTATACCACACGACTTGCCCCGCCGAAGCCGCGCCGGCCGTCGGCTGCTGATTCGGCAGCCGCAACGCGTTCATCTGCGTCGTTCCGTCCTCCACGGGCCTGGAGAGCGTGATCTTGTACTTCGCGCTCGGCGTCTCCGGGAAGACGCGCAGCACGCCTTGCGTCGCGGCTCCCGTCGGGTTGCTGATAACGAGCGATTGGACGCTGTCGGACTTCCCGTACGAGAAGCCGCTGTGCTTCGTCTGCGTCTCGCCCCACAACCTCGTCTCGAAGCCGACCTTCCCTTCGAGCGGCGTAACGGTAACGACCCAGTCTTCGCCCGCGGCCATCGGGAACTTCAGCCATTGCGAAGCCGCGATCGCCACATAGGAGGAGTAGACGTCGCCTTCCTTCGCTTCAAGCTGTACCATGTTGCTCCACGAATCGCCGGCCGGAAGCGGAACGACCGTCTCCTCGATCGTTCGAGGCGTATACGTCCCCGCCGCGAACGCCGCGGTTTCGTCGTAAATGTCGCGCACCTTCGGATCCGTCGAGTTATAAAACCCTTGAAGCACCGTCTTCGCGCCGAGGTAGTACCCCGTTACGGTCTCGTTCAGACCGGCCTTCGCGTATTCGTTCAAGTAGGCGTAATACTTCCGCCGCGCGTACTCGTCGTTGTACAGCTGTCCGTCGTAATCGGTGCCCCAGCCCGGCCAGCTCATGTGGTAGTCGCCTTCCACCTCGACGCCGAGACCGAACCGCTTCGCCGTCGCCGCCGTGTTCTTCAATCGAGACAAGTCGACGGTCGCGGAATATTGGTTCGGCGCGAAATGCGACTTGAACATGTAATTCGGCTGCATCATAACCGCGTCGAAGCCGAGCTCCTCCCAATACGTCGAGCCGTTCGCCTGATAGAACGGGATCCAGAACAACTTCTTGCCGAGCGCGTGAACCCGGTCGGCCGTATGGCGCACGATCGCTTCCTCGTACACCGTCGCGAAGCCGATCTCCTCGTGATACCAATAGAAGCCCGCCAACTCCAGATGCTCGAAGCCTTGCTCGGCGAAGCGCCGCTCGACTTCCCCGGTGTACCAATCGATGATTTTCTTGCGCGCGTCGAACGATTGCTCCGGGGTTACCTCGTCGAGCAGTACGTTGAGCGGCTCGCCGTTCACCTCGCCCCAGCTGCCGGAGGCGGCGGATTGGTCGGGCGCCAAGTACGGAATGGAGACGACGACCTTCGTCCTGCGATCCGGATCGCCGAGCTCCGCCTTCGCTTCGCCGGTCGCCTGATCGAGCGCGTCGAAGTGCAGGTTCGCCGAGAATAGGCTGTCTAGATACGCGTCCCAGGCCGGCTTCTTGTCGAAGTCGAAGTACGAGCCGCCGATCGGAATCGAGAGCACGGAATCGAACATCCAGCCGGTCCGGTCGCCCGCCGCGTCCGTATGCGCGACGACCGACTTGAACTCTTCCTTGCTCCAGTCGCCGAGCTCCGGCCGGCCCGGGTAATAATAAGAGAGATAGAGATGATGGACGCCGCCGCTGTCTTCGAGCGTCGGAGGCGGCCGGTCGACGATCGCCGGCGCCGGCGGCAGCGCGGACGCGGGGCGGTCGCCCTCCGCCGGTTCCCGCCCGTTCACGACGATTTCGTCCATGAACGTAAACATGCCGACCTCGGCCTCGAGCTTGACGTAGCGCGCGGTCGCATCGACGCCGTCGAAGCCCAGCTCGACGCGTTCGACGGTCTGCGAGGTCGAATGATCCTTCGTTCGCTCGCCGGCCGCGTACCAGTCCGTCCCGTTATCCGAGAGGAACAGCTTCGCGTACCGCGGGAGATCGACGGCGGCGTGTCGCTCGCGGAGGAAGCCGCCGACGACGCTGTCGATGTATTTCGCCGATCCGAGGTCGACGACGATGTCCCTCGCCACCTGCCGGGAAAATCCGTTCCACTCCGCGTTGGCGAAATACGCGTCGCCGACCTTCGAGGCGGCGATCCGGCCGTTCGTCAGCTCCCGTCCGGGCGTATCCGTGTCGCCGGCGGTACGTACGTCGTAAGGAGCGAGATCCGAATCGGGGACATGCGCGGTAACGGTATAAGGGCGTTGGAGGGCTACGTTCGTGAATCCGCTTTCGTTCGCGCCGGCGCCCGGAGCCGCGGCCGGGAATAAGGAAACGGCCATCAACGCCGCGAGCGCGGACCGGTTCACCGTGTTCAGACGTTTCATTAATATTCCTCCTTAGGGTAAGAAAGAAGGGGATGGATACGATCCCACCCCCTTGCGTACCTACATGCTTACTCCCAACGTCCGGAAGTGCCCGCCGCTTTGATCTTTTCGTTCACGTCCTTGATCATCTCGGCGCCCCCCTCGTTCATGTACTTCTGCAGCATCGCGTCCCAGCCTTCGTCGATCGGCGTCTGGCCGACGATCATCTTCGTTTGCTCCGCGTACATCTTGAAGTACAGATCGAGCTCGTACTTGTTCTTCGGCTCGGAGTACAGCCCCTTCTCCGGACCGTAGTAGTGCTTGCTCTCCAGATGCATCTTCTCGAACGCCTTCAGCGTGTCGTAATGGAGCGGCTCGCTCTTATACTGTTCCGCGAATTGGTTCGCCGCGTCGTTCGGCGCCCATGCGTTCGTATCCGGGAAGTAGTCGGACGGCTTAAGCCCCTTCTCTTCGAGCTCCAGCACGGCGACGCCGTCTTGCATCTTGTAGCCGGAGCCTTCCTTGCCGCGGAACCAATCGAATTCGGCGTTCGCCGGCGTGCGCTCTTCCGCGGGGTAAAACTTGCGTCCGAAATCGACGATCTCGAGAATCCGCTTCACCTTCTCCGGTTGATCCTTCAGCTTCGCGTTCAGCATGACGGCGCGGTACATGCCGGAGTTCGAGGTGAAGCCGAGCGTGCCGTCCGGCGCCGGGAACGGCGGAATCGGCGCCAGCTTCGCGTTCGGATTGATATCCTTGAGCGCCTGAATGTTGTCCGGACCGACGCCGCCCGGGTAACCGATGAACATGCCGCCCTTGCCGGAATAGAACTCCTTGTATGCCTGCCCCCAGTTAATGAGACCGAAGTCCGGCGTGATGGCGCCTTCCTTGTACAGGTCGGCGAGGAACTTCAGGTGCTCCTTGCGGACGTCGGAGATGATGCCCGGAACGAAGTTGCCGTCCTTGTCCTTGTGGTACCAGGCGAGGAAATCCCAATACGCGCCGAAGTGGTACTGCGGGTTAATGTTCTCCGCCATCACCATGCCGTACGTGTCTTTCTTCCCGTTGCCGTCCGGATCGTTATTCGTGAAGGCGAGCGCCACTTCGCGCAGCTCTTCGTAGCTCGTCGGCATCTTCAGTCCGAGGTTGTCGAGCCAGTCTTGACGGATCATCGGCGTGTTGGAAAATTGCGAAACGTAGTAGCCCGGAAGCTCATAGATGTGTCCGTTCACCGTCGCCGCGTTAATCGCGAAGTCCGGCAGCAGCTTGAACGTCTCGTAGTCGTCGATATACTCCTCGAGCGGCAGGAATGCGCCTTGCGCTGCCCACTTGTAGAAGTTCGGCTCCATCGGGTTTTCCATGATGAGAATGTCCGGCATGTCGCCGCCGGCGACCGTGACGGACAGCTTCTGATCGTAATCGTCGCGGCTGACGTAGGTCGGCTGCCAATCGACGTTGAACCGCTCGTTGATCATCTGAATGCCGGCGCCGCCCGCCGGAGGAAGCTTGCCGTAGCGGAAGTCGAGCATCGTGATCGTGAACTTCTCCTCGCTCTTCGTCTCGGCCGCGGCCGGCTGCTCCTTCGTCTCGCTCGGCGCGGCTTCCGGCGCAGGCGCCGGAGCTGCGTTCTCCTGCTCCGCCGCGCCGCCGTTCCCGCCGCTGCAAGCGGCGAGCCCCGCGCACAGCGCCGTGACGAGGGCCAATTGCAAAGTCGTATTCAACCGTTGTTTCATGCGAACCTCTCCCTTTTTCGGTCATTATGGAAAAATTCAATTCATTACCGGATGCCCCTTGCAACTTACCCCTTCACCGCGCCAAGCATCACTCCCTTCGCGAAGTGCTTTTGCAGGAACGGATACACGATCAGAATCGGCACCGTCGCGACGAGCAGCGCCGCCATCTGTATCGTCTCGGGCGGCGGCATCTGCTCGACCATCTCCGTCGCGACGCGGAGCGTGTTCGTCTCGTTCACGACCACGAGCTGGCGCAGCACCACTTGCACGGGCCACTTCTCCGGCGAATTCATGTACAACAAGCCGCCGAAGTAATTGTTCCAGTGGCCTACCGCGTAAAACAGCCCGAACGCGGCTAGAGCGGGTTTGGACAACGGGAGAACGATCCTGGCGAAAATGCCGAGGTCCGTCGCGCCGTCCATGACGGCCGATTCGACGACTTCCCCTGGGATGCTCAGGAAAAATTGCCGCATGACGATCAGATTGAACGGGCTGATGGCGACCGGAAGAATAAGCGCCCAAATGCTGTTGATCAGTCCCGTCTCCTTCACGACGATGTACGTCGGGATCAGTCCCGCCGGAAACAGCAGAGCGAACAGGACTAGAACGAGAACCGGCTTTCGGCCGACGACGGGCCGGGATAACGCGTATCCCATCGAAGACGTGAACAGCAGGTTTACGATCGTCCCGAGGATCGTCACGTAGATCGTAAAGAAGATCGACCGGATGAACGCGTCCGACTTAAAGATGTAGTCGTACGCGTCGAACACCCACTGCTTCGGCCAAATCAAGAAGTCGGCCTGGATGAACTCTTTATAAGAAGAGAACGACACGGCGAACACATAAAGGAACGGGAACAGCATGAACGCCCCGATCAGCGTAAGAAGCGTCGCGTTGACGACTTGGAACGTTTTCCCGCTTGCGCTTTCTTTCATCTCGAACCTCCTCGCGGTTTAATAGACGCCGTCCTGGCCGAATCGCTTGGCCAGCCGGTTCGCGCCCCAGACGAGACCGAACCCGACGACGCCTTTGAACAATCCGACGGCCGTGGCGAAGCTGTAATCCGACTGTACGATGCCCTTGAAGTAGACGTACGTATCGAGCACGTTCCCCTGCTCCATAACGAATGGGTTGAGCATGAGGAAAATCTGCTCGAAGCCGGTGTCGAGCACCGTGCCGAGGCGCAGGATGAGCAGGATAACGATCGTGCTGCGCAGCGCCGGCAGCGTAATATGCCATATTTTCCGGAAGCGCCCCGCTCCGTCCATGACGGCGGCTTCGTACAGCTGCGGGTCGACGCCCGCCAAGGCGGCGAGGAAGATGACCGTCCCCCAGCCCGCTTCCTTCCAGATGACCTGAAGGACGATCAACGGCTTGAAGAACGCCGGATCCGACAGGAACGGGATCGGATCGATGCCGAAGTACGTGCCCAGGAAGGAGTTGATGACGCCGCTGCCGCGCAGGAAGATGACGCAGATGCCGACGACGATGACCCACGACATGAAGTGCGGCAGGTACACGATCGATTGGAGAATTCCCTTGAACCAACCGTTGCTTCGAAGCTCGTTCAACATAATCGCCAGAATGATCGGCGCGGGGAACGCGAACGCGATCTGCAGGAACGAGATGTTTAAAGTGTTCCATAACACTTGAACGATCTCGTAGTCTTCGAAGATGACGGCGAAATGCTTCATGCCGACCCACGGGCTTTCCAAGAAGCCTAGAAAGGGACTGAAATCTTGAAACGCAATGACCGATCCTACCAGCGGAAGGTACTTGTAGATGAGAAAGTAAGCCAGTCCCGGCAACATCAGCAGGATCAAAAACCGATCCCGATACAACCGCTTCAGCCAGAATTGCATCCCGGCGCCTCCTTGTCGTCGTTGAATGGTTGACCCTCGCTTGACTCTGCCATCACTGTAATACAGCTCCGATTTACATGCATTTATCCGTTCATTCCGCCTCCGCATCAACGGATAAAAGGGCGTATATAAAGAAAAAAGCGGCTCCCCGCAAAGGGAACCGCCGCCGTTCACGCGCCTCGAAGCGTTCTGCGATACTGCGCAGGCGGCACGCCGACCACCTGCTTGAAGATGCGTGTGAAGTTCTGAACCGTCGTATATCGTAGCCGTTCCGCGATCGTCTTGATCGGCAGATCGGAATGCTCGAGCCAATACTTCGCTTTCTCCATCCGGTAGGCGATCAAGTAGTCCGCATAGGGGACGCCGGTAACCTCCTTGAACATGCGGCTGAGCTGCGTGGGACTCAGCCGCGCGATGTCCGCGAGCTGCTGCAGCGACAGGTCGGTTTCGAAGTGCGCATGGATATACTGCAGCACCTGATCGATGCGGCTCTTCTCGTCCCGCTCCTCGCGAAGCCGCGACGCGATCGCCGGAAACACCTCTTCCCGCAGCCAAGCGGCCGCTTCGTACACGGTGTGAAAGCGAGAGATGCGTTGATACAAATTTTCTTCGAAAATGTCGTTCGCGTCCGCCCCGATCTCGTGCAGCTGATGCGCGAGCTCCCCGATGAAATACGACAGCAGCCCCCTCGCGGTCTGCACGTCCGTAATCCGGGCCGGCAGCGCTTCGACGAAGGCGTCCAGCTCTTCTCGGGCGCGCTCCGTCTGCGCGAGCGCCGCGGCGGTGGCGATGTTCTTCAGCTCGCGAATCCATTGCCGTTCGAGCAGCGGCGCCGACCGCTCGATATCGCGATGCGAAATCGTCAGATTCGGTCCGAGCAGCATGCGGAACTCGAGCAGCGACCGCGCTTCCTGGTATAAGCCGGGGATGGCGCCGATGCCGATCCGCGTCGCGCTGAACGTGACCGTGATCGTATTCTTCAAATATTTCTGCACGATCTCCCGCATCTGCTTCGCGAGCGGCTCGAACGAAGCCGCCACCCTTTCCGGCTCGCCGTCCGTCCCGACGATCAGCGCGATCTGCTCGGGGTTCGGCGACGCGATCGTAATCGCGATGTCCGGCGTCGAATATTCGACGCATAGCTCCTCCACGATTTTCCGGAACGCGAACATGAACAGCGCTCGATCGCGCTCGCCGAACCTGCGGCGGAACGACGACGAGTCGTCCCACTCCACGACGCCGACGCAATACTTGCGGCGCTGAAGCAATCCGCCGGCGCCCGGATGCTTGAGGAACTCCTCCTCGGACGTCACGCCCCATAGAAGACCTAAGAGCAAGTTTTCCTGAATATGCGGCAGATTGCTGTTCCATTGCTGCTGCAAATCTTTGTTTTGCTTCTCCATGCGCTGGATATAGGCTTCCACCGCAACCAGATCCTTCGACGACGGCTCATGCGCCTGTGTCTGGGTTTGCTGCGAGACGCGCTGGAACAGCCGCTTGATCGGCGAGTACAGCCGCCGCGAGCCGAGGAAGGCGATCAGCCCCCACACGAGCGCAAGAGCGAGCGCCATCCAAGCCGTCACGATTTGGATGCGCTTCGATTTATCGGTCAGCTGGCTCTCCGGCGTCAAGGCGACGAACGACCAATCCGACAATTCGGAATCGAGCGAGCTCAGCCGATAGGCCGTGCCGTCCGCCGATGCATACGCGCTCCGCTCGAACGCGTCCGGCGGGAAGAACGCCGCGCGCTTCGACTCGTCGACGACGTTGTCCGCGATGACCCTTCCGTGCCGGTCGACGATGTACAGCTCTCGCCCCGAGCCGGTTTGGAACTGCTCCAGCTGCCGAATCAAAGCGTCGATCGGCACATGCAGCACGATCGACCCGTATGACGGCGTCGTGAATACCGGCACCGGCCGCACCAAGACGATCTCGTTCCGCTCCGCGGCGCGTTCGGGGTACAGCAGCGTCGAACCGATCGGATCCGGGTCGACCACGCCGCTCTCGCCGGATAACGGGAAGTCCGACAACGGCACCAAGCCGTACAAGTTCGAATACACCATGTCGAAGCTCGTGAATACGAGCGATACGTCATACGGGAACGGAGCGGACGCCCGCATTCGCGCCACTTCGTCGATCGCCGCCCGCGTCTCCTCGTAATGCGCCATCGACGGACCGAGCCGCATCGCCTGTACGACCGACTCCTGCGTAGCCAGCTGGACGGAGACGCGATCGGCCTCTCTGTAAAAGTCGTCGATCTGCCGCTGCAGATGCTGCAATAAAATCTGGTGATGGCGGTCGACTTCCTTCTGCATGCTCATAGAGGCGATATACGAGGATACCGCCCCTAATATTAATATGGGCACGATGCTCAAGAGCAAAGAATAGTAGAGAAGCTTATGTCGAAACGAAATATTGTTCAAAAAATAGGAGCGCTTCCTATTCACTCGAACCCTCCCGCTTTCTCGGTGAATTGAGCTTCGCGCGGCCTCCGTCCGTCTCTCCGTCGGCCACGATGACCTGTACGCCGGATTCGGCGAGGAATTGCAGCATGGCGGGGTCGGCTTCGCGATCCGTCACGAGAACGGACAACTCCTCCGCCGCCGCGACGCGATGGAACGCCGTGACGCCCAGCTTCGTGGAATCGGCCATCGCGATCGTCTCCTTCGCCCGCTGCATCATCAGGCGGCGAAGATCGGCCTCTTCCACATGATAATCGGTAAGCCCGTTCGCGGAAAGCCCCCCCACCCCGATGAACGCCTTATCGGCGAAGAACGTCTCCAGCGCGTGGCGGGCCGGCGCGCCGGATACGGACAAATCCCCCGGACGGATGAAGCCGCCGCACAAGATGACCTTGGCGGAGGGATGATGCGCCAATTCCATCGCGACGGGCACCGAATTCGTAATGATCCGAAGCTCGCGGTGCGCGTGCAATTGTCTTGCGAACAGAAGGGCCGTCGTACCGACGTCGATAAACAGCGAATCGCCCGCCTCGACCAAGTCGGCGCATCGCTTCGCGATGGCCTGCTTCTCCGCGACCAGGGAGTCCGCCCGTTCGGAGTACGCCGGTTCGACGCCCGTCTTGTGCAGCGTCGCGCCGCCGTGCACCTTCCGGACATGGCCGAGCCGCTCCAATTCGTAGAGATCTCTCCGGACCGTCTCCCGGGTGACGCCGAAGCGTTCGGTCAACTCCTGAATTTTCACCGTCCCCTTCTCGCGAAGCAGACGCAGCACCTCGGCCAGCCGTTCCTCCTGGAGCATACTCGGACCCTCCCCTTTCTTACCCAAAGTATACACCATTATTTTGCATTTTGTTGCTTTTTCTGTTGCCTTGGTTTTCTTTTTTGCTATGATGAGAGGAGCAAGGCATATCGTCTTCTATAGGAGGCAGCGCTACGATGAGCGACGGACTTACGTTACGCCCGGACGGCAGCTTTACGATCGTGCAATTTACGGATGTACATTGGAAGAACGGAGATGAGAAGGACTTCCGCAGCGAAGCGCTGATGCGGAACGTGCTCGCGGCGGAGGCGCCCGATCTGGTCGTGTATACGGGCGACTTGATTCAAGCCGCTCATTGCCTCGACCCGCTTGCGGCCATTCGATCCGCGGTCCGCGCCGCCGAGGAGAGCCGCATTCCTTGGGCCGCCGTCTTCGGCAACCATGACCCCGAAGGGACGGCCACGCGGCTCGAGCTGCTCGGCGCTCTGCAAGAGGGCAGCTATTGCCGCATGGAACGAGGGCCCGAAGACATTCACGGCGTCGGGAATTATGTGCTCGACGTCGTCGACCCGTCCGACGGGGCGGAAGCCGCCAGTCTGTACTTCTTCGACTCGGGCATGAACGCGCCGCATTCGGTCGGCGGCTACGACTGGGTCCGATCGGATCAGGTCGAGTGGTTCCGGGCGCAAGCGCTTGCCCGACGCGCGCGGCGGGCAGACGCGTCGCCGTCTCTAGCCTTCCTCCATATCCCGTTCCCGGAATATAACGACGTCTGGAATCACCGCGTCTGCTACGGCTCTAAATACGAAGCGGTCTGCTGCCCGAGGGTCAACAGCGGACTGTTCTCCGCCTTCGTGGAGGACGGCACCGTTCGCGGCGTCTTCGCCGGGCACGATCACGTGAACGACTATTGGGGGGAGCTGCATGGCGTAGGGCTCTATTACGGTCGCGCGACGGGGTATAACACGTACGGCCGCGAGGGATTCCCGAGAGGCGCTCGCGTCATCCAGCTCCGCCGCATCGAGGGCGAGCTCCGGCTGGGAAGCTGGCTGCGCCTGGACGACGGCACGCGGGTCGACGTGCAGGAGCCCCATCCGCCCGCCGCGGAGAGTTGGGATCCGTATATCGAAGCGGGCGTATAAGGAGGGTATCGGCAGGCATGAACGCGGACCGGCCTTTGTTTTCCTTTTCCGTCTTATCGGATCTTCACTTCATGGCTTATCCGGACCCAGAGGAGACGCCCGTCGACTGGGTTCCCTTCCTAACGGGGGAGATCGCTTATCTCGCCGGTCTCGCTCCTCGTTTCGTGGTTTGCAACGGCGACCTGACGAACGGAAAGCTCCGGGATTACCGGCTCGCGATGAACGCCTTCCGCTCCTGCGGGATGCCCGTCTATTATACGATGGGCAATCATGAATATTACGGTCGGTACGAGGAATCGGAGCTTACGTCCGAACGGGCGCAAGCCCGGTTCCTTGCGATGACGGGCATGCCGGGGCTTTATTATGAACGGGTCCATGAGGGATTCCCCTTCCTGTTCTTGTCCACGGAGCACTATACGCCGGACGGCAACGAAGCCGGGTGGCTGCACGAAGCGCAGCTGACGTGGCTCGAGGAACGGCTGCACGCCCATGCGGACGCGCCGACGTTCGTGTTTTTGCATCATCCGCTGAACGACACCGTGGCCGGCTCGGAGGGGACGTGTCTCGCGTCCGAGCGAGTGCAGGCGCTGCTGGACCGCCGCAAGAACGTGCTGCTGTTCAGCGGCCATACCCATTGCCGCATGGACCGCGACGATCAGCTCGTTCGAAAGGACGGCAACGTCTTCGTCGGCGGCGGCTGCATGTACGAGGAGCATCCGCAGTCGCGGTGGGTAGACGTGTACGAAGACCGGGCGGTGCTGCGCCTGCTGTGTCACCGCGAACGCCGCTGGCTCGACGCGTTCGAGGCGACGGCGCGTTACGAATGCTAACTTGCGGCAGGCCGACTCCCGGAAATGTACCGAGGTCGGCCTTTTCATTAGATTACTTAGCAAAGGGACGCCCTCGGTACACGAGAAACACGGCGATCAGAAGCAGTCCTTTCACGACGGCTTCATACGCGAATTTCTCGGCGCCTAAGATCGGAGCGCTTAGCGTTACGATCGAGAAATCCTCCGCCTGCCCTAGGAACAGCTCGTTGATGAAATTATGAATCGCATGCATGCCCGTCGAGACGAGCAGCGAACCGCTCTTCAGGTACGCGTACGCGTACAGAACGCCTCCGGCGAACCAGCTCGCAGCCTTCCATACATCCGCCTCGCCGGCAGGGACGTGGAGCAGCATAAAGAAGACCGACGAGACCGCGACCATCGCGCCGGCGCCGAGATGCCGGAGCTGGTACAGGTAAAACCCTCTCGCCAACACCTCCTCTTTGAATGCCGCCATAAACCAACCGGCGACGGACGCAACCAATAAAGCTTGGTACGACAGCTCTCGGAACCGCTCCGCCTCCGACCGGACGGCGCGCAACGACCACCCTTGCAGCACCCACACGAATCCGACGGCGACGACCAGCGCGATGAAGAGGCAGAGGATAAGGAATCCGACATCCCTTCGATGCAACGTCATCCCTAGATCGGTCAGGCTCTTTCGCTCCCAACGCCGAAGCAGCGCCGCTACGGCGACGACCCAGGCGGCCCCCATCGCGACGTTGTTCAGGTGGAGGAGCCATGAATCGCGCAACACCTCGTCCATTACGCCGAAGGCCATATACGTCCCGGCGAAGGCGAATAGGATGCCTAGGGCGACTAAAGAAGCGGCGGCGATCTTTCCGTACGGCCTTACGCTCGCCAATGCGTTCATTCCCTACCCCCTCGCCTGGGCGACGTCGAACGGGAAGAGCGACGGCGGCGGCGCCAGATCTGTTGGGTTTTGCTCCGCATACAGCTCTCGGTAATACCCGCCTTTTCCCATTAATTCGTCGTGGCTCCCGCTTTCGACGATGCGGCCGCCCTTCACGACGAAGATCGTATCCGCATGGAGCACGGTCGACAGCCGATGCGCGATCATGATGACGGTCGATTGCCGGCCGATCTCTTGCACCGACCGCTGCACGAGCTTCTCGCTCTCGTTGTCCAGCGCGCTCGTCGCTTCGTCCAGGAGCAAGATGGGAGCGTTCTTCAAAAACACCCGCGCCAGCGCGATCCGCTGCTTCTGCCCGCCGGACAGCTTCACGCCCCGCTCGCCGACCTCGGTGTCGTATCCGTTCGGCAAGGCGGCGATAAACTCATGCGCATACGCCAGCTTCGCCGCAGCGACCACTTCTTCGTCGGTCGCCTCGAGCTTCCCGATCCGAATGTTGTCCTTGATCGACGTGCTGTATAGAAAGCTCTCCTGCGTGACGATCCCCATCTGCCGCCTCACGCTCGCAAGCGACAGACGTTTGATGTTTACTCCGTCGATGAGCACTTCCCCGCGCTCCGCGTCGTACATCCGGGTAAGCAGCTGCAGAATCGTGCTCTTGCCGCCCCCGCTCTCTCCGACGAACGCGTACGTCTTCCCTTTGCGGAGCGTGAACGACACGTTATCGAGATTGCGGCGGTTCGGGAGATAGCCGAAGGATACGTTCCGGAACTCGATGCCGCCTTCGAACTCGCGAAGCTCGTGCGGGGCATTCGGTTCTTGGATCGTCGCGTGCGTGTCTAGAAACTCGAAGATGCGCGTCATGGCGACGCGGCCTTCCGTTATGGCGGGGAACGCTCCGACGAGCGCGGACACCGGTCCCCGCATCCGGTCGACGTAAGCGAAGAACGCGATCAGGGCGCCGAGCGTTAAGGTGCCGTCAAGGACGAGCATGCTCCCGGCCAGCACGACGAGGAACGGCGTCGCGTCGCTTAAGACGTTCACCGCGGCGAGCGACACGGCGTTCACCCGCGCTTGGGCGTCCGTCATCGTTTCGTACCGGGTCAGATGCCGGTTCAATTCTTCTTTATCCTTCTGTTCGGCTTGGAACAGCTTCGCGAGGAAGGCCCCCTGTATTTTCTCGAAAATGAACCCGCTGAGCACCGACCGGTAGCTCATCATCTGCTGCGTCGTGCGCTTCAGCCGCTTCGCGAACAGATGCGCCAGCGCGAACTGGACGCCGACGAGCAGCGCGGCCAGCAGCGTCAGCCTTGCGTTCAGCGCGAACATGATGCCGACGACGAAGGCGAGCACGGTCAGCTCGATCCACACGTTCGAAAACATCGCGGTCATGTAGCCTCTGATTTTTTCGATGTCGTCGAAAAACCGGGTGCCGATCTCTCCGCTCTTCCGATCCGCGAAGTATTTCGCGTCCAGCGTATGCACCTTGCGGAACGCGTCCGTCCGCAGCTCTTTAATGATATTGTTGTTCGCCTTGTGCAGGAAAAACTGCCTGACGTATTCCATCGGTCCCCGCACGAAGAAGAAAGCCGTCAGCACGACCGCCGTGATGAGGAACAGCTGCTGCAGCTTGTCGGCGTACGGAATCGCGTCGTTCTGGAGCAGCTCGTCGAACAAATGCTTGATGACGATCGGCACGGACAGCGGAATGAGGAAGCGGAAGAGGCTTCCGATAAACCCTAAGACATAGAGGCTGCGCTGCCTCCGCACATACGGCTTGAATCGTTGGTAGACGCTCATCGGTTACGCTCCTTCCCGCTGCCGCGTCCGGGCGGCTCTCTTATTCTTCGCGATTTGCCGCACGTAGACGATCGCCGCGAACGCCGCCGCCGTTATGGAAACCGCCGCGCATACGCCCACCCAGCGCCTCCACTCGTCGGCGCCCGTCATCTCGATGCAGAGCGCTCCGCCGAAACTGATCAACAACCCGACTTGGCTCGCGATGCCGAACCGATCCATCCATTTGTCGCTTCGCATGTTCCTTCTCCTTACGTTGCTATGTCGTTATGAAAATCATAACGGCGGGCGACGGACCGCAACGCGCAAACAATGAACCGCCGCCCGCAAAAGCTTGCGTCCCCCGCGCAAAAAGCTACCGGCGACGCAAAAGAAAGAGCCGGGTCGGATGCCCAATCGCACCGTCCCGGCCCTACGCTTTTGTATTTTTACCTGTCCTCCCGTTGCGAAGCTCGCAAGAAGCTCCGCGTCGGGCAGCCGACCACATCTTCTGGGCGTAATCGCTAGTCCCGCTTGCCCCCCGCCGACGACGGCGACTTCTTTCCGAATCATGGCTTTCTCTCCCTCTCCCGCCTACGCCCACCCGAACATGCCCGCGATGCAATCGAAATAAGCTCTGTCCTCTTTTCGGTACCCGATGAGCTCCAATATACTCTCTCGAATCATATCTTCAACCTCCTATCGTCGAATTTCCTCTTATAGACATTGGCGAACCCGATGATGAGCGGCACAAACACGATCGTCGGCAAAAACCAGACGAGCAGGTTGACCGAATCCACGCCGAGCAGCCTCGGGGCTCCGAACACCAGGAACGCCGTGATGGTAGAGATGCAGCACGAAAGCATGCCGACGATGTGCTCTACCGCCCAATGCGATTTCTTCGCAGGCACGGTCAGCCAGTACAACAGCTGCGTACCGCCCAAGAACAACCCGAGGATCGGAAAATACTGCAGCAATGGGAAATGGATGGCCCAACCGTAAGCCGATATGCCGACCCCGGAAGCGAACAATAAAGCCGGGAAGAGCAAATCGAGCGGCTTCCGATGCGGGGCCGTCCGCCGCTTGTGACGAAGCACGCGGATCCCGTACCATGCCGTCGCGGCGCTTAGGATGGAAACGAACATAAGAAACCAAGCGAACGGAATCGCATCCGCGTCAGGACCCGCATCCCATGTCAACCGGTACGCGCCCATTAGAAACGCGGTCGCCGACACGCCCCCCATCGCGACCACGTACATCCGCCCCGCTCGGTTGTGCGCGCGCCCGCCTTTCTTCGTTACGATCGGAATCCAAAATACGGCGAGCGCAAGAAAACCGCCAAAGATATGCACCCCGCGAAGGATGTCGAAGGTAAGCTGCACGAGTAAAGCACCCTTTCGTCATTATTTTCCGGTCGTCCCCTTCCCGGTCCGAGGCGTTACCTTAGCACTTTGGCGACGCTGTGCATGAATCGTTCGACGGCGTCCGCATCGCCGGCTCGGATATGCGAGACGACGCAGCGGCGCCAGTGGTCTTCGAACAGCCCTCCGCTTACCTCGCGCAACGCCGCCTGGATCGCCGCGATGCGAATCAGCGCCTCGTCGCAGGAGAGATCGTTCTTGACGCCGTTCTTCAAGTCGCGGATGCGGTCCTCGATCTCGCGTAACCGGAGAAGGAGCTCCGTCCGTTCGTTCATCTATTCCGCCTCGACGACGAACGGTACGGTAATCACTTGGCCGTCCCTCTGGAATTGCGCCCATAGCTTATAGACGCCGGGGTAGGGGAAGTTCGTGGCGAATCTTGCCTCCGGCCCCGACGCCGACTCGTCGATCGGATGGACGTGGAGATACTCCTCCGTATCCTCGCTTAGTATGACGACGTGGCCGACGGCTCCGAGATAAGGCTCAAGGTCGGTAACGGGTTCCTTCGACTTGCTGTCCGCGATCCGGAACGTCAACTCGAAGTCCTGTCCGGATACGGGGTGATCGTCTTCCAACGTGACTTGGATGCTCTCCGCCGTCTTCGCGTGTCCGCCGCCCGGCGTTAGAGGGATGGCCTCCTTGCTCGGTCCGTCTACGCGAATCCACTCCGTCGCCGTCGTCGTCTCGCCGCCGCTCGGCACGTAATCCGCGATGAGCTTGTATTCGCCCCCTGCCGGGAGGGTCGTCGCGATGTCGAACGTTCCGCCGCCGCGATACTCCGGATGGATATGATCGAAGTAGGACAAGTCCTTGCTGACGACGATCAAGTGCATCAGCTTCTCATGGCTGATGTCGAACTGCTCGATCGGTTCGCCCGCTTCTCCGCTGATGTCGATCCGAAGCTTCGTTTCTTCGCCGGCGACGGCGTTCTCGACGGTCCAGACGGCCGTCGTCTTGATCGCGGCAGCGGATGAGCTCTCATTTCCGTGTCCATGCGAAGCTTGCGGTGCTTGCGCGGCTTGCGCGGCCGGCGCCACCGGGGCGTCCTGCCGCCCGAAGCCGTACCCCGCGAAGAACGACATGCCGGCGAGCAGGATCACGACCGCGAATTGCATCTTTCCGTTCATTCCTTCCACTCCCTCGTCTTTCGCCTTGTTCGCTTCTTGCAGCCGGAGCGCGTTGAGTACGACGGATACCGAGCTGAGCGCCATGGCGGCGCCGGCGACCCAAGGCTCCAAGTATCCCAAGGCGGCGACCGGTATGCCCAGCGCGTTATACCCTAGCGCCCAGACCAAATTTTGCTTAATGTTGGCCATCGTCTTCCGACTCATCTCGATCGCGACGGGGATGCCGTTCAGGTCGCCGCGAAGCAGCGTCACGTCGGCGGCTTCGATGGCCGCGTCCGCGCCCGTGCCGATCGCGATGCCGATATCGGCCGTAGCAAGAGCCGGCGCGTCGTTGATGCCGTCGCCCACCATGGCGACGACGGCGCCGGCCTCCTGCAGCTTCTTCACCTCCTGCGCTTTCCCTTCCGGCAGTACCTCCGCCAGGACGCGGTCGATGCCGGCTTGAGCCGCGATCGCTTGCGCGGTGCGCGGGTTGTCGCCGGTCAGCATCAGCACGTCGAGCCCGAGCCGCCTCATCCGGGCGACCGCCTCCTTCGACGTGTCCTTCAACGTATCGGCGACAGCGAGGAAGCCGGCATACGCCCCGTCGACGGCGATCGGCATCGCCGTTCTCCCCATCGCCTCCAACCGTCGCATCTCTTCCTCGGCATGCGGCTCGATTCGTACGCCCTTCTCGCTCAGCAGCTTCCGCGTTCCGACGACGATGCTTCTCCCTTCGACCGACGCTTCGACCCCGTGTCCGGGCACGGCTTGGAACGACTCGGCTTCCGCAGCCGGTATCCCCCTGCTCTTGATCCCTTCCGTAACCGCTTCGGCGAGCGGGTGCTCGGAACGCTTCTCGGCCGCGCCGACCCAAGCGAGCAGCTGCGCCTCCGCGAAGCCGGGCTCTATCCGTACGTCCGTCAATACTGGATTGCCGTTCGTCAACGTGCCGGTCTTGTCGAGGACGACCGCCGTCACGCGATGCGTGTTTTCGAGATGCTCGCCGCCCTTAAACAGGATCCCGAGCTCGGCCGCTCGTCCCGAGCCCGCCATGATGGAGGTCGGCGTCGCGAGACCGAGCGCGCAGGGGCAGGCGATGACGAGGACGGCGATGGCCTTTTCCAATGCGCCTGCGATGTTCCCGGGTTCCGCGAGGAAGTACCACGCGAGGAACGTGGCGGCGGCGATCGCGAGCACGATCGGCACGAACAACCCCGAGATCGAATCCGCGATCCGTTGAATCGGCGCCTTGGAGCTTTGCGCCTCCGCCACGACGCGGATAATTTGCGCAAGCGCCGTGTCCTTCCCGACCTTCGTCGCGCGCACCTGGAGAGCTCCGTTCTTGTTCAGGGTCGCTCCGAAGACAGGGTCGCCAACGGTTTTCCCGACCGGCAAGCTCTCCCCCGTCAGCATCGACTCGTCGACCGCCGAGCCGCCCTCTTCCACGATGCCGTCGACCGGTACCTTCTCGCCGGGACGGACGAGCACGAGGTCTCCGATCTCCACGCGTTCGACGGGGATGCGAACTTCCTCGCCGTCGCGAACAACGGTCGCCTCCTTCGCCTGCAGCCCCATCAGCTTCTTGATGGCGTCGGAGGAGCGGCCTTTCGCCGCCGTCTCGAACAGCTTCCCGAGCAGGATGAACGTGATGAGCACGGAGCCGGTTTCGTAATACAGCTCGGACGGCCGCTCGGCCAAGGTGACGTATAAGCTATAGAAATACGCCGCCGACGTGCCGAGCGCGACAAGCACGTCCATGTTCGCGCCGCCGCCGCGGAGCGCCTTGAACGCCCCGACGTAGAAGCGTCCGCCGATTAAGAACTGCACCGGCGTCGCGAGCCAAAACTGCACCCAGGGATCCATTAATCTCTCGGGCACCCAGATCCACGACGTGAACTCGAAGTGGCCGACCATGGCCCATAGCAACGGCAGCGTAAGCAGGGTCGAGAGCAGCAGCATCGCTTGCTGGATGCGGATGTCCCGCTTCCGGCGCACGCCGTCGTCCGAGGCTTCGGCGCGCAGCGCCGCTTTATAGCCGATCTTCTCGACGGCTCTTATGATGTCGCCGACCGTCGTCTTCGCAGGTACGAATTCGATTCGCGCGGTTTCCATCGTCAGGTTGACCGTCGCCTGCACCCCGTCCAAGCGATTGAGCCCCTTCTCGATGCGAGTCGCGCAGGCGGCGCAGGTCATGCCGGTAATGTCTAACGTCACTTGCCGTTCCAGCGTTTGGCTCAATGGGGTCACCCTACTTCTCGACGAAGTAGCCTGACTCTTCGATCGACGCGATGATGGCTTGCAGCGGCTGTCGCTCCTCGTCGTGGCGTACCGTCACCGTTCCCGCCTCCAGGTCGACGATCGCCGACGCGCCGAGCTTGCCGAGCCCGTTCAGGATCGAGTGGACGCAGTGGTTGCAGCTCATGCCGCGGACGCTCAGTATGACTTCTTTCATCTTCGTTTCCTCCAGTTGATCTTAGGATGAACCTATCTTAAACCGGAGGGCGGTCAGCCAACGCGCAAACGATGCGCGCCCGGGCGCAAACTTTTGCGGTGCGCGCGCAAAGCTGCGCTGTAGGCACGGAGTATGTGCACTCTCCGCCGCCTACACCCCCGGTAAGCGGTCAGCGCATTTTCCCGCTGTGCAGTGTAACCCACTCCCCCAAAACAAAAACTCCGACCACACCGCGTTGGATTCCATCCAGCGAGTAGTCAGAGTTTTTCGGTCACATGTCCATGCGGAGCTTTTGCCAAATTTGCTCATGCGGGCGACTGTTCAAGGAAAATAAAGTACTATACTGGATGTATTGATCCAAGCAGCTTTTCTTAATCCTACTCTGGTTGTTCGCATGCTCTCCGCAGACTTGAAGGACTAGGTTATACCGCTACAATTACAGAACCAGAAGCCTCTTGAACCAGTCCACTCTCCGATAATCCTAATCGGGCGCTCTCCCCTTTTTAAAAAAAAAGCGAATGAGCTGCGTCTTCTTTAGTGCTGCCTTTTATAGGCCTCTCCTGATTTATTTTTCATAGTAGTTTAATGGTCCACCAATGCAAAAGCGATAACCATCTAAATCATAAACAAGAAAATCCCTCATCCCGTAATCTCGTGTGACCGGCTCTTCAACTTTTGCTCCTCTCGCCTTAAATTCTTCATAAAATTCATCAACGTTGCCATCGACCCAAATGAAACTTTCCATAAATCCGTTAACCGTGTGATTGGGTCTAATTAATTCTTTATTCTCAGCTTTTTTGATTAAAAAACTTACCCCATCCCGTTCTACAAACTGACCTTCAATTTTGAAGCCAAGTTGATCACGGTAATACTCTTGGGATATACTCACATCCGATACAAGCAAGGTTTGGGAAGCTTTATTTAGTCTCATAAGGCACCTCCATTATTGGTGTAACACTCTCCTTTTCTGTTTCCCCACATACCGCAAAACACCTTCTTGATTATTCCGTTCTGCATGAGCGAACCACGCAACAATTCGAATAGAACGGTGGGTCGGATCCATCGTCACGCTCAATATCTTTCAGTCAATCAAACATTTCGTAAAGCTTATTCGGAAACTATCGGTAAAGAATATCGCGCGAACCCTTCGGCATCATAACGGTATCGTTCGCATATTGTATAGTCACGTTCTAGAGCATCTACTGTTATACCATGCTCCGAAATATATGCTTCAATTACTCGTCCAGCACCTTCAAAATCCCCGCTTTTACTCGCGACAACAACGCAGCGTTGCGCTGGAATGGTCATGCGAGCAAACCATTCCGGTACACCTTCAAAAGTGGTGACTTCTACGCACAAAATGTATGCATGTGTATTTGGTAAATCCTGTCCAGGTACCTGCGGCCACATGCCATACTGAACGGAAGCGTCGACGATTTGGGGCATATTAGCGGAAAGCCCAAGCAAGCTGTCTTTCGCATGATGGTACTTACCACTCATATCATGAAGTCCAATGCACGGAATACCAATTAACCTCAACTCACCGTGCTCAATAATCGCAGCCTCCATCTCTGGCAAAGAAAAATTCATTGTCAAGTTCATTCATTTCCCTTCTAATATTTTGACCCCATATAACTTTGACATATAAGGAAAAATTACCTGCAATATCCTCCCATTTATGGAACGAATAGAAGTAACGTGAAATAAGCGGTGGATTGGCTCCACCGCCGCGCTCTCGTTCTTCGTTAGCTGAATATGAATTGGGTTTTCACTGGAAGGATTCTCAATTTCTATGGTGAATATTAGGATTGTACAATACATATGAAAGAGAGATGATGGTAACATGTCTTGTGAAATTGTGTTGAGGGGGTTTTTGGCAATTGGAACAAAACACTCCTGTCCAAGTGATCAGAATCCCACCGAAATACCTAAAGCCATTGAAGACTTTAAAAAACGGATAAATGAAATCCCTCATCGTACGGGTAAAGGACTAATAATGCATGAACCTCAAGAATCCGATAAAGTTCCAACTTGGTATGTAGTGGCTGAAGTATCTGAATTAGCTAACACAATTCCAGAAAGTATGTTTGTTCTAAATATTCCCGAACAAAGATATGTAACTTATACCCACAATGGCTCTGCTGTTAATTTTGGTAATACATATTCTTTGTTACATACTTGGATTCTTAATAATGGTCATTATGACCACGGATACGTAGTCGAACGACAATCCGACAGTTTTAATATTTTATCGAATGATTACTCAGCAGATGTTTATGTTCCATTTAAACCTCAAGAAAATTCATAACCATTCAGTACCACCAGTAATCACTGGTTGGTGGGTGTTTTTTGCATTAAACCGCTTGATAGCTCAACAGGCCGAGGTTGATATTGGCAGCCTGTCGCTACGGCGCTCCCGTCTCCGTCAGTGGAAACCTAATCGCCATTAACTCGGATTTCGAACACATTTTTATCTGAAATGGAATTCAATTAAACGAACATCGAACCTACCTTACTCCTTACTATTTTTTATTTGGTATTCAACGAAACTCCCGTTAACGCAGCGAGGCCGCCGATCGATCCGCCAGCAGCCTCGTCATAGTTGTTGCCAGACAGGTGAAATTGAGATGGTCAATTTATGTCATTATCAAACTCCGGTGCCTATAATTGATGATGGAGCTGAGGTATCAGACGGCCAGCCACTCCACATGTCGATTTTATTACCATCTGGATCATAAAGATAAAAGTTTTTTCCACAATCACCGTTATCCTCGATTGGGTCAAGCTTTAATCCTTTTGACTGAAGAGTCCGAAATACGTGATCGAATTCCTCCACCTCGATTGTTATCGGACATTGCTCTGTACCTCCTACCTCCAGGTAGTTTGCATTTTGTTGGTGTTTAGTCCGAATGAGAAAGATCGTTTGCCCATTTGAGAACCCCAGTTGTGCTTGCGTGGAATCCGCATTTACTGGCATTAACAGGCTTAAACCTAAGTAATTGACGTACCATTCCGATGACCTTAATGGACTAGTCACTGGTAAATAGACTGCATTGATTCCCTTGGCTACTGTTTTGGACATAAGAATTTCCTCCTTTGAAAATGGATCTGTATAATTAACGATAGAACTCGTCGAAATTATACACATTCCAAAAAATTAGCAAATTAGAATTTAAGGGATCCTGTATCTGTATTTAAATTTTTTCGCACATGGAAAGAAACCTCCCACCTCGTCCTCGTTGAATTCCTCCGATTGTGAATCAATAAAATAGGCTGACACCATTGATCTCCTAAATCACAAAAATAATTATGCCCTTTCTCATTAGTAGCAACAATTGGAACCTAAGTTCAAGTTAATTTGTTATACCAGCATCAGGTATTGCAGGATACGTATGTAGTGGCCTGTTAGCTCAATACCGCATCGATAATCTAATACTTTATTTTCTCAGTCTATAACTTTATTTTGCTAGTCTACAACTATATTTTCCTTGAACAGCGACGTCGGTGTACGCAATGCGGCACACCTCGCCGGGAAGTGCTTTCCGTCGCCGCTACGCGCAGGCGGCCACCGTCCTGACGATGCGGCCTCCTTCCACCACTAAACTACGGTTTCAATAACGCCAAGTCACGCAAGAAGAGCCGCTCCCGGCGAACTGTCCGCCAAGAACGGCTCTTGCATTGTTTATTCTACTTTCTGTTCTCCGCCCTCGGGGCGAAGCGTGAAGCTATGGTTTCCGCTTGCCTCCTCGATGTCTCGGAACGCCCAATGACTAGTCGGGACATCCGCCCAAGTCGGCGTTACAACGCCGAACAACGGACCGCGCTCGAACAATCGGTTGATTGCCGTTACGGCTTCCGCTCTGGTTAAAGAACGGTTCGGTCGGAAGTCGCCGTCCTCGTAGCCCTTCATAACACCAGCGGTTTGAACCGCATCGATTGCCCCGGCCGCCCAATGCTCGCCAACGTCTGCGAAGTTGTCCGATGTCCGTTTCGAGGACTCATACTTCATGCTCTTTAATCGTGCGCTCATCTGCGCCATCTCCGCGCGCGTTACCATCTCATCCGGACGGAAATTGCCATCGGGGCCCCCGATCATGAGACCGGCAGCCTTCACGACTTCGATCGCTTGCGCGGCCCAGTGATCCGCCGACACGTCGTAGAAGGATGCGCCCGGCATAAATGTATAGCCTTTGCCGCCTAAGTTGCGCGCAAATAGTGCTGCCATTTCCGCTCGCGTTACTTCGCGGCCCGGTTTAAACTCCCCATCCGGGTACCCTTGAATGTACGCAGAGTGCGAGCTTGTCTTGCCTGAAGCGGCGAACTGGATCAGCGTGAAAGATGCACTGCCTGTAACTTCAACCTCAATCCCGAAGCGATCGTTGCCCAAATCCACGAATCGCCCGGTTGCCAATGCTGCGGAGCCATTGCTCTCAATAAACACCGCCAGTTGCTTAATGACGCTCTCCGTCATATCATCCGCAAGCGGCACCACAACCGTCATCGGTTGATTCAGGTTGGTTTCCAGTCGAATCGTCCGCCCGATCCGTTGGACGACTAGTCCGTTCGCTCGCTCAGATACTTCCTCGTTTGCGACCGTTCGTTCCCATACCTCATCTTGTTTGCTTTGATCTTTCACCGGTAAGAATCGCAGCAGAATATCTTGTTTTGCGTGACGCAACGTTGCCTCTGGAAGCTTAGCGCGAACGCCCGCCGCGTCCACGATCAGCTGAACGTTCGCTTCGCCCAATCGTTGTGCCGCATCAAGCGGTACCGTTACGTTCGTCTCCGACACATGATCGTTCTTATCCGGAATCGAGATCAACACTTCCTTCATGCCTGCGTCGACCGCCCGTTGCATGGCCTCTTCCGCATGCGTTCTCGTAAGTGTCAACTCGTCCTTCTTGCTGCCGTCCGGCTTCTCCGTCCGAATGACAGAGATCTTCGCCGAATTGCTGCCGGACTCGACGGCTGCTTCCACCGTCTCCGTCTTTGGCCCCGGCGCTGGCGTCGGTTCCGTTGTCTGGTCTTGTACGATCGTGAAAGTACTGAACTTATGAATCGTAACCTCGATGCCGACCGGAGTGCCGTTCGCGTTGTACACGACCGTACCTTGTTGAATGACCTTTTCGCCGTCGCTATGTTCGATGTATACCTTCACTCGGTTTAATACAATTCGGCTCGGATCGATGCCGTTCTTAAGGAACGGAATCATGAGCTTGGTTTCGTAACCGCTATAGTTCGTTTCCACTTCCAACGTACGACCCAACATCTGGTATTGCTGAGGTACTGCATTTCGAATCTGTTCCTGCTCCGTCTCCTGTTTAATCGGAACGAGTCGGAAGAACAGATCCGTACCGCTCGCGTTCAGCTTGCTCAGTTCCGCCGCATCTAAGCTAATAGTCCCGTACACCGTCTCCACGTTTAACGCAAACGCGTTATCCGCGAGCATTTCCACCGACGTGGTCGGCAATTCCACCGCCACTTCGTCAGCCTCGTCTCCAGGCAATTCATCAATGACGATCGTCGATACGTTACCCGTAGCGCCTGCGTTGGCGACGACGGCTGCTGCGCGATCCGGCGTCAGAACCACCTTGTCGATCTTTGATGTCGAGTTGTCGGCGTACACGACGTTGATCCGCGTGACCGGAACGCTCGTAGCTGCATCCGTTTGGTCCTTGACTTCAACGTTTCGCGTATACCCCGTGTCCTCTTGCTTCGTCCCGCCGACAGGTTTTATGACGAGCAGGAACGTGCGGATCTTCTGCTTCCCGTTCTTCGTGAGAACGGCCGTCAAGATGACGCTCTCGTTCTTCGCTTGTCGATGGACGCTCGTCGTAATCGTACTGTCGCCAGTCTGAGGAATCGTAACGACGTCCGGTTTGCTGCTTGTCCAAGCTACATTCGTATTGTAGGCGCCAACCGTTGCAAGGAATACGGATGAGGTCACGCTCTCCCACGTATCTCCCTCGGTGTATTCGATCCGCAGCTGTCTAGCTGCTTCGTTAAGCGCCTGATCGTCTGTAACCGATGCCTTCACCTCGATCGGATCGCTTTCCAGTCCGTTGACTGCTCGCGTCGTCACATGCAGGATATCTCCATCGTTTAAGTTCCCTTGGAGTTTTACCACAACTGGACCGGAATTGGTGCCGTTATTTTCCGCTTCGCCGATCTTCCGACCTTCAGCATAGTATACCGTAACCGTCGTTCCTGCCGGAACGTCCCGAACCGTTACCGTGCCGTTTAATGCGTCCGCCGTTATGGTACCAAGTTGTAACGGAACGGTCAACGACAGTGTGGTGCTAGGGCTGTAGTCTTTGTGAATCGCAGCGATGCCGACCCGCTTGCCCGGCGTAATCGCCGGGGTGAATCCTCCGACGGTGAGGTCCGTCGCTTCCATACCATTGTTCGTCTCGCGGTAGATTTCGTTACCATTCTCATCGTAAACTACAATGGTGGCGCCTGCAGGAACCTGTTTCACGACGATTTCGTTACGTTCCGGGTGAATCGTTACCTGCTCGCGGCGAACGTCTGGACTTGGATCCATATCCGCGAATACCGTCAGCGGATTGCTCTCGTCTTTCTCCGTTTCCGTCATTGTAACGTGCAGCTTCGCGCCGGAAGGAACTTCGTATACCGCCATCGTTACCGTCACCATGGATTCCGATGATTCCGCGTTCGCGTTAGAGCCGAGCAATTGCATGGTCTCCGCATCGTAAACGCTCGCGATCGTACCGCCGGGCACTCGGTTAACGAAAACTTGCTTCAGCGAGGAGCTCGCCCGCACCTGATCCGCTGTCGGTGCCGCGCTCTGATCCTGCGTCGCAATCGCCTCTACCGGATCGCTTTCGTCTTTCTCGTTCTGAGTCACCGTCACTCGAATGACATCGTATTTCCTCAAACCATAGACGGACACCGTTACAGTATCCTGCGCTCCGCCGGTCTGAACCGCCGTACCTAATGCAGGCAACCCGTTCAGTCCGTATACCGAGACGATCCAACCCACAGGGATGTTATGTACAGATACTTGATCCGTTGTTGCATTCGCTTTGACAAACGCTCCCGCCGGCCATACGCTCTTCTCTTGAAAAGCAATAATGTCAACCGGTACGCTTTCGTTCTTGTCTGGGAACGCGAGAGTTACCTTGAGAAGGTCATTATTAGCCAGGTCCGTGCTCAACGTTACGATTACTGGACCAGCCGTGCCGCCCGTGTTCGTCGCCGTGCCGAGGGCCGTCACGCCGTCCTCGGCGTACACCTTCACCGTCGCTCCCGCCGGCACGTTCGCGACCGTCACTTCGTTGGTTGTTGCGTTCGCTTGCACGTCGTTCGCGGAAGGTGCAGTGGACGGTTCTTGAACTGCCGTAACCGTCGCCGGTGTACTCTCATTCTTGTTCGCTTCCTTGACCGTGACCTTCACTTCATCGCCGTTCGCAAGGTCCACGTTCAATGTCACCGTCACCGGGCCGGTCGTGCCGCCATTGTTCGTCGCCGTGCCGATGACCGTCTCGCCGTCCGCGGCGTACACCTTCACCGTCGCGCCCGCAGGCACGTTCGCGACCGTTACTTCGTTCGTTGTTGCATTCGCTTGAATGTCGTTCGCGGATGGTGCGGTCGACGATTCTTGAACCGCCGTTACCGTTACCGATGCACTTTCGTTCTTGTTTGCTTCCGTGATCGTGACCTTCGCTTCATCGCCGTTCGCGAGGTCCGTGTTCAATGTCACCGTTACCGGGCCGGGCGTACCGCCTGTGTTCGCAGCTGTGCCGATGACCGTCAAGCCGTCCACGGCGTACACCTTCACCGTCGCGCCTGCTGGTACGTTCGCGACCGTTACCTCGTTGGTTGTTGCGTTCGCTTGAATGTCGTTCGCGGACGGTGCAGTGGACGATTCTTGCGTTGCAGTTACCGTTACCGGCGTGCTCTCATTCTTGTTCGCTTCCGTGATCGCGACCTTCACTTCGTCGCCGTTCGCCAGATCGACGTTTAACGTCACCGGGCCGGACGTACCGCCTGTGTTCGTAGCTGTGCCGATGACCGTCTCGCCGTCCGCGGCGTACACCTTCACCGTCGCTCCCGCCGGCACGTTCGCGACCGTCACTTCGTTGGTTGTCGCGTTCGCTTGCACGTCGTTCGCGGAAGGTGCAGTGGACGGTTCTTGAACTGCCGTTACCATCACCGGTGTACTCTCATTCTTGTTCACTTCCTTGACCGTGACCTTCACTTTGTCGCCGTTCGCAAGGTCCGTGTTCAACGTCACCGTTACCTGGCCGGTCGTGGCGCCATTGTTCGTCGCCGTGCCGATGACCGTCACGCCGTCTTCGGCATACACCTTCACCGTCGCCCCCGCAGGCACGTTCGCGACCATCACTTCGTTGGTTGTTGCGTTCGCTTGAACATCGTTCGCGGATGGTGCGGTCGACGATTCTTGAACCGCCGTTACCGTTACCGATGCACTTTCGTTCTTGTTTGCTTCCGTGATCGTGACCTTCGCTTCATCGCCGTTCGCGAGGTCCGTGTTCAATGTCACCGTTACCGGGCCGGGCGTACCGCCTGTGTTCGCAGCTGTGCCGATGACCGTCAAGCCGTCCACGGCGTACACCTTCACCGTCGCGCCTGCTGGTACGTTCGCGACCGTTACCTCGTTGGTTGTTGCGTTCGCTTGAATGTCGTTCGCGGACGGTGCCGTCGATGGATCCTGCTTGGCCGTCGCGGTTACCGACGCGCTCTCATTCTTGTTTGTTTCCTTGACCGTGACCTTTACTTCGTCGCCGTTCACAAGGTCCGTACTCAATGTCACCGTTACTGGACCAGACGTACCGCCTGTGTTCGTAGCCGTGCCGAGGACCGTCACGCCGTCCTCGGCGTACACCTTCACCGTCGCCCCCGCAGGCACGTTCGCGACCATTACTTCGTTGGTTGTCGCGTTCGCTTGAATGTCGTTCGCGGACGGTGCCGTCGATGGTTCCTGCGTCGCCGTCGCGGTTACCGACGCGCTCTCATTCTTGTTTGTTTCCGTGATCGTAACCTTCACTTCATCGCCGTTCGCGAGGTCCGAATTCAATGTCACCGTAACTGGACCAGACGTACCGCCTGTGTTCGTCGCCGTGCCGATGACCGTCACGCCGTCCTCGGCGTACAACTTCACCGTCGCACCCGCAGGCACGTTCGCGACCGTTACCTCGTTGGTTGTTGCGTTCGCTTGAATGTCGTTCGCGGACGGTACCGTCGATGGTTCCTGCGTCGCCGTCACCGTTACCTGCGTACTTTCGTTCTTGTTCGCTTCCGTGATCGTGACCTTCACTTTGTCGCCGTTCACAAGGTCCGTGTTCAACGTCACGGTCACCGGGCCGGTCGTGCCGCCATTGTTCGTCGCCGTGCCGATGACCGTCTCGCCGTCCGCGGCGTACACCCTCACCGTCGCGCCCGCCGGCACGTTCGCGACCGTCACTTCGTTGGTTGTCGCGTTCGCTTGAACATCGTTCGCCGATGGAGCGGTGGACGGTTCTTGTGTTGCAGCTGCCGTTACCGGCGTGCTTTCGTTCTTGTTCGCTTCCTTGACCGTGACCTTCACTTTGTCGCCGTTCACCAGATCGACGTTCAATGTCACTGTCACCTGGCCGGTCGTGCCGCCATTGTTCGTCGCCGTTCCGATGACCGTCACGCCGTCCTCGGCATACACCTTCACCGTCGCACCCGCGGGCACGTTTGCGACCGTTACCTCGTTGGTTGTTGCGTTCGCTTGAATGTCGTTCGTCAACGGCGCCGCTGTCGTTTCCTGCACGGCCGTTACCGAAATTTTCTCGCTTTCGCTCTTACCCACTTCGGTAATCGACACCTTAAGCTCCGTGCCGACCGTCAATGCGACGATCGGCACCGGAACGCTTGCAACCTCGGACCCGCCGTTCGTCGCCGTACCGAGTTCCGTTACGCCGTCTGCCGCGTACACCTTCACCGTCGCTCCGGCCGGCACATTCACAACCGTGACGATATCCGTCGTAGCATTGGCTTTCAAATCTTCAGGTGCAGGGGCTGCGCTGCCGCTGGCACCTTTATCAGGAATATCTTCGAGCAGTTTCTCTTCGCTCTCAGGATCGATCTTCGATCCTCCCGTCGGGTATGTAAGAACTACTTTTTTCGTAGTCGCCGGTACTTTAATGTATTTCCCCGTCTCGCCATCCCCGAACGTTAGAGTCCCGTCTCGGACGCTGGTACCTGACTCATCCATTGCACCCCACTTTACTGTAACGGTACCGTCGCTTCCGTCTTGGCGTTCCACGTAAATCTCGTACTCGCCATCGTCCTGCAATTCTTTCTCGATGATATTGTATTCTCCAGGCTTCGCAGGGCGGTCATTCATACTGTCCGCTTTTATGAAAACGTTGGAGTCGAGTGTATTATCCATGCCATCTGCGATTGCTAGTTTAATATGGTTTACTTGACCGCTATTCACCGGAACGGACACGGACATAACGACGGTCAATCCGTCCATTTGAATGTCCAACAACTCGCTTTCCGTAAGTTCGTCCAAGTCATTGTTAATAAAGTATTCTTCATTAACTGGATCGGACTGGTCATTACCACCGTTAACGGTATTAATAGATACCGCCGTGTCCGTCCCAGGGATTAATGCCCTATTCATATCGTTCACGAAGAAAGCAAATACATCGTTATAATCCGAATTCGCATATTCGTTATACTCTTCTGAAGAAAAAACGTATTGGAAGGAAATGTTATCCCCGTTTGGAATAAAGTCGAATTCCAAGATCGCTGCGTCGTATGTTTCCCTGCTCGCAAGATCTGTTAACTCCTGATCCCCATTCGTACCGTGTGACACGGATATACCCGGATCATCATTCGGACCTGCAACATTCACCGCATTGCCAGTGCTTAAAATGATCCCGCTCGCGAAGCCAACGGAATCCGCCCCTCCTACGAACGTACCGAATGCGGCCTCTTTGCCGATTAACGTAACATTCGAATACGTAATACCGCTCCCCACGATAGTTTCTACCAATTGCTCCGCATCCTCAGCGTTAGCCAGTGGAGTTACCGAAATTCCTCCGGCCGCTTCCGCGGATGGAGCAACAGGGAAGAACGAAACGAATAACGAAAAAATGATCAAGCCGACCAAACTTGTCCTTTTCTTTCTCCTAATACTACTGAAATCCATCATTCAACCTCCAGCTCATAGAATTACTAGTTCATTAGTCGCACGACCTTCGTTGCAAATAATCCCATATATCACCAATGATATATTCTGAAAAAGAGTAAAGCACGTTCATTTGACGCGCGCCAATTGTCGATTTTTGACACAAAATAGAAAAAAATGTATGACTTTTATACTTGCCTTTTTAAACGAGGTCTGTTTCCATTTCTGCGATCGGAATGACCGATTCACCTGACAACAGAAAAAATCCCGGAACCCTCTTAGTAGAAGGTTCCGGGATGCTTACCCGCGCCCGCGGCGCTCGATCAGATTAATGCCGACGCCCATGCACGCGACGCCGATCAGCAGCAAATACGACACCGGCCGCAGCAGCTCCGACCACGTGTATCCGTGGTAAGCGACGCCCTTGAGCGCCTCCATCCCGTACGTGACCGGGATGACCTTGGCCAAGGCGAGCAGCGCCGGGTTGGTCACGATCTCGATCGGCCAATACGCGCCGCCGATCATCGCCGAGCTCACCGCGACGATCGGGATGAGCACCGCCATCTGCTGCGGCGTCTGCACCAAGCCCGCGAGCAGCAGGCCGAGCGCCACGACCGCGAACGTGTAGACGCCGATCAAGAGAAGCAGCGTGGCGAAGCTGTCACCGACCGGGAAGCCGAAGACGTAGCGGAACAAGACGAACACGATGGCGATCTGCGCGTACCCGGCGATGAAGCTGTTGACGAGATGACCGATGTACATCGACGTCTTGGACACCGGCGACAGGATGACGCGGTCCCAGACGCCGCTTTTCTTCTCCTCGAGCAGCGCGTTGACCGAGTAAGCCACCGTGAAAATCGAGAAGAACAAGGCGAATCCGAACAGCGCTTGCACCCTCGCGTCGTACTTGAAATCTTCTTCCGTCGCCACCTCCGACGACGCGACGCGCAGCGCCGGGGCGGCCAAGCGCTCCTCGAGCTCGCCGCGAATCGACGCGCCGCCCGACGACGCCTCCGCCGCGCGAATCGTCAGCTCCTCCTCGTACACCGTCCGAACGTAATGAGCTAGCGCCTGGAGGTTAGCGCTGTCGTCGACGGCCGCCACGATCCGATAATCGTCCGGCAGCAGCCGCAGAGCGAATTCGGCCTTCCCTTCGGTGACGCGCTCCTTCGCTTCCGCCTCAGGCGTGAGCGCGAACTCGAACGTCTCCGACCGGTTCAGCCGCTCGAGCCAAGCTTCGGCGTCGTCGGCCGACAGCGCCGGATCATGGAACGCATACACGGGCACGCTGGTAACCGCGTTCGCCCCCATCGCCACCGTAAACAGAACGGTCATGACGATCATTAACAGCATCGTGGCGGGGTTTCGCTTCATCTGTTGAAGCTGCACCTTCAATATGGCAAACATCGCTCAGCCGTCCCTCCTCTTCGGAAACATCCATACGGCGGCCGCCGCGAAGACGACGGCCATCCCGAGCAGCCGGTATACGTCATCCATCCAGCGGGCGGAATCGGCTCCTTGCAGCATCTGCAGGTACGAGGACAGCGCGGCGCCGTTCGGCGTCCATCCGCCGAGCGCGTTCAGCCAATCCGACATCTGCGCGGTCGGGAAGAAGCTGCCGCCGAGGAAGGCCAACAAGGACACCATCATGCCGGAAAATAAATCCGTCGCCGTCCCCGTCTGCAGCCGGTAATTCATCGCCGTCAGCAGCGCGGCCAGCCCGCCGACGCAGACGGCCGCCGCCGCGCTGATCAAGGCGAGACCCGCCCAGAACCGCGGCGGCTGCCCCGCGAACGATTGGAAAATGAGACTCGACAGCAGGAAGAGCACCGCCAGTTGCAGGAAGGCTAGCATCGCGCCCGACGCGATCTTCCCGCCGAGGAAGCGAAGCGGATGCGCGCCGGCGATGATCATCCGGTCGAACGTGTACTGCCGCTTCTCCAGGAAGGCGCGGCCGGCCGTCGACGAAGCGACGTACAGCACGAACATGACGGCCATCCCGATCGTGTAATATTGCAGTGAATTCACAGTCTTATACCGAGACACGGACTCGACGCCGCCCGCGGCCGTCGCGGCCGCCGGAGCGTCCGTCGCGTCGGGAGCGGCGCCGGACGTCTGTCCCAACGCCGTCTGGAAATTCACCGAGCGGACGAACCCGTCCACGATGTCCCGGATGACGCCCGCCCGCAGCGGCGACGACTCGGACGCTTCCAGCTCCAGCGTCGCCCCATCTCCGCGCTCGAGCAGCATCTTCCTTAGCGTATCGTACGTGAAGTTCGGCGGGATGCGCACGATCGCGTTCGCCTCGTCCCGTTCCAGCGCCGTCCGAGCGGCTTCCAGCTCCATCTCGGATACGGCCAGCAGCTCGGACAACGCTTCGCTCTCAAGCATGTCCCGCAGCAGCCGCTGCGGCCGCACCTCTTCGGAGGCGGCGAGCAGCGCGGTCTTGGCGTCTTCCGGGAGCGGCGCGGACCGAACCTCCTCCTGGAAACGCGCCAAACCTTCCGCTTCGTCTTCCTCGTCGACGACGACGACGCCCATATCCAAGGTCGGCGCCGTCGCGTTAATCATGTCGCCGAGCGCGAAGCCCAGTATGGCGATCAGCACGAACGGCATCAGGATCAGAATCGCGAGTTCCTTCCGGTCGCGAAGGATCAACAGCACGTCTTTCTTTAGAAACGGTGTCAATCGTCCTCCCCCCTAATCTCTCAATTTACGTCCGGTCAGATGCAAGAACACGTCTTCGAGGCTCGGCTTCTGCACGTTCAAGTTCACGATCTGCGCGCCGTGCTTCTCCGCCGCCTGGAACAGGCGGCCCAGCAGCTTGCTTTGCTTCGGCACGATCAGCTTCAGCCCTTGGTCCGCCTCCGCGACCTGCCGAATGCCTTCGGCGCTCCGCAGCTCCTCCGCCAGCGCGGGGCACGGCTCCTCCAGTTGCAGGAAGATGGTGTCCTCCGAAGACAAGATGCTCTTCAGCTCGTCTTTGCGTCCGGAAGCGATCACCTTGCCGTGGTCCATAATGTACACGCGGTCGCACAGCTGCTCCACTTCTTCCATGTAATGGCTCGTGTAGAGCACCGTCATCCGCTTCTCCCGATTGAGCAGCCGCACCGTCTCCAAGATGTAATTCCGCGACTGCGGGTCGATGCCGACCGTCGGTTCGTCCATGATAACGATCTTCGGCTGATGCAAGAGAGCGGCGGCGATGTTAATCCGGCGCTTCATCCCGCCCGAATACGTCTTGATGCGCTCCTTCTTGCGCTCGCTGAGGCCCACCAGCTCCAGCGATTCTTCTACGGCGAGGTCGAGCGCCTTGCCTCGCAACCCGTAGATTCGTCCGAAAAACTGCAAATTTTCGAGCGCGCTCAGTTCCTCGTATAGGGCGATCTCCTGCGGCACGACGCCGAGGACGCCTCGAATGTGCTTCGGATCTTGGACCACGCTCCGCCCGTCCAGCTTCACGTCTCCCGACGTCGGGCGCAGCAAGGTGGAGATCATCGAGATCGTCGTCGATTTTCCGGCCCCGTTCGGACCGAGCAGACCGACCGACTCGCCCGCGTCGAGATATAGATTGACATTGTCTACCGCGACATTGGTTTTATAAGTTTTGCGCAGATCGACCGTTTCCAGCATCGTTACGTTCCTCCTAAGCGGCTATTGACTTCAATATACATAGAAAAAGACAGTGCTCCCACTGCCTTCGGTCATTCGTTATCGGCGCGACCATGACTTCGGTCACTTTATATCAAATCATGCCGGATGGCGTAAATCGCCAGCTGCGTGCGATCCCGCAGCTCCAGCTTATCCAGAACGAGGCTGATATGGTTTTTCACCGTGCCCACGGACAGAGCCAGCTCTTCGGCGATCTCCTTATTGCTTCGGCCTTCTCCGACCCTTCGAATGATGTCGAGCTCCCTCGGCGTCAAAGACGGATCGACCGGCTTCGTCTCCGTCTTCCCCAACAGGCGGGGCATGACCTTGGCCGCCACATGCTCCTCCAGCGACAAGCCGCCCGACAAGCAGCTTCGGATCGATCGGATGAGCGCCGCCGGATCGGCGTCCTTCAACATGTACCCGCTCGCCCCGATCTTGAGCGCTTCGAGCGCGTATTCGTCGTCGTTGAACGTCGTGAGCATCATCACCTTGCGGTCCGGCCAACGGGATACGATATGCCGGGCCGCCTCCAAGCCGTCCATCTCCGGCATCCGAATGTCCAGCACGACGAGGTCGAACGCTTGGCGTTCGCATTGCGCGACCGCCTCTCGGCCGTTCGACGCCTCGCCGGTGACCCGAAGCTCGGGATCGGTTTCGATCATCATTTTCAAGCCGTGGCGCACTAACGTCTGGTCTTCCGCGATCAAAATCCGAATCATCGGCCTCGCTCCTCCCCTTGCTCCAGCTTGAACGTGCCTCGCACCAGGAATTGTCCGCCCGCGCGAACGAGCGTAAGCTCGCCCCCGGCCTTCTCGATCCGCTCCCGCATCGCGGTCAGTCCGAATCCTTCGCGAACCGGCTGCTCCGGCCCGCCGTCCGCGTCGTTCGACACCTCGAACCGGAAGACGCGGCCGCCCGGCGATTCGAGCAGAATGCCGACCTTGCGCGACGCGCCGTGACGCATCGCGTTCGTCATCGCCTCCTGAATCGCGCGGTAGACGGCGATGGACGGCTCGTTCCCGAGCGGAACGGAGAGCGCGCCGTGCCGAACCGTAAATTCGACCTGCAGATAACTCTCCGCCTCCAGGTTGCGGATCAGGCGCAGCAACGCCGGAAGGCCGCCTTGCTCCTGCTCCTGCAGCGTCTTGACGGCGCGGCGCGTTTCCTCGAGGCTGTCCTGCGCGAGCCGCTTCATCTGTTCCGCGGCGGCGAGATGCTCGCCGGCCGCGTTCAGGCGGAACATCTCGATCTGCATGAGCAGCGAGGTGAGCTTATGCCCGACCGAATCGTGGATCTGCCGGGCGACGTTCGTCCGCTCCTCCGCGCGCGCCGCGTCTTCGCCGCTCTTCGCTTGCCGCTTGAGCTTGCGGTACTCGCTCAGCAGCGCCTCGAACCGGGCGCCGCCCTCCACGTTCGCCGACCGCTCGCGGCGGTACAGCGTCAGCGCGGCCGCGGCCGCAGCCGCGAACAACAACGCGAAGGCGGCGGGGAGCGCCCGCGCCGAATCGGCGGCGTCGAGCCAAGCCGACGCCGTCGCCCCCGCGGCGGCGAGCGCGCCGAACGCCGCCGCGAAACGGCCGGGAAGCCGGTACACGGCTTCCCCGGCCAAGTACGCCGCGAGGAGCAGCGCGTAGAGAGCCCCCGCGGCGCCGATGCCGGGCAGCGCGGCGACAGAGGCCAGCAGCGCGCCCGTGAGCAGCGCGAACAACGCCGCCGGCCGGCGAAAGACGAGCGGCGACGCGAAATAACACGCGAAAAACAGCGCGCAGCCCAGCGCGCCTCGAGGCGCCGCTTCCGCCCCGCCTTGCAGCAGCGCCGCCGCCCACACGGCGCCCAACCATGCCAACCAAGCCCAATACGAGCGCATGAGCTCCGTTCACCTACTTTATGGTTCGATATCTATTCTATTCTCTCCGCTCCTTCGCTTCTCCTGTTTCTTCCCACCCTTGACTTAAGTCAATGTAAGGTCGGCGGTCTCCGTCTACAATGAATGCATGATGAACCTGGGGGGAATACGAATGAATTCGGATCTGCGGGCTTCCGCGCTCGTCGCAGGGATGTCGCTGCTGGGGATGGCGATCGCGGCCGGCTTCTCGTACGGCTACGTCCATGGAAACCTAGTAATTCCGGGGGATGCCGGAGCGACTTACGAAAATATCGCATCGTCGGCTCCGCTGTTCGCCGCCGCGCTCTTCGGTTGGCTCGTCGTCTTGATGCTCGACGTCGTTGTCGCTTGGGCGTTCTATGTGTTTCTGAAGCCGATTCGGCCCCGTCTCGCCTTGTTGGGAGCTTGGCTTCGTCTCGCGTATGCCGCGATTCTAGGCGTCGCGATCGCGTGCCTGTTCGTGTCGTCGCTCCTCGCGAGCGGCGCCGTCGATACGTCGTCCTTCCCGCCGGAACAGCTTCACGCGCTGACGAATTTGTTCCTGGAAGCTTTCGATTCGATCTGGTCGATGGGATTGATCGTGTTCGGCGCGCATCTGTGGGTGACGGGCTGGGTCTCTTCCCGATCGAACCGCATTCCGAAGCTGTGGAGCATCCTGCTGCTGATCGCCGCCGTCGGTTATGCAGTCATTCACATCGGAAACGCGTTCCTTCCTTCGTCCGATCGAATCGTGGCCGCGCTGGAGACCGTATTTATGGTCCCGATGGTCGCGGGCGAGCTCGGCTTCGGCTTGTGGCTGTTGTTCAAGGGAGGGAAGCTATCGTCCGCCCCGGCGCAGGCGCCGCCTACGGGTGGACCCGTCGCTTGATCCGGCTCAACGATTCGGGGGTCACGCCCAAGTAGCTCGCCAATTGATGTTGGGGAACGCGGTCGATCAAGTTCGGCCGCTTCCGCAGCAGCGACATGTAGCGCTCTTCGGGGCTGGAAGCGACGAAGGCGGCGAATTCCTCTTGCATATGGCCGAAGCTTTGTTCGATCATGCGGCGCGTCATCCCTTCCAGCTGGGCGTGTTTATCGTACATGTCCTGTTCGATGTCCAGCGCGCCGACGACCGCCGCGGTGTCTTCCAGACACGCATACGTATACTCGGATGCGGGGTCCCCCCGATGGCGGTGGAACATCGCGATCGCTTGCTCTTCGGTATAGAACTCGGAAGTGAGCTCTCTTCCGTCTTCGTCCACGGTATACTGCCGGACGCAACCCTTCAATACGAAATAACAACGGTCGGGAACGTCCCCTTGTTTCAGAAGGATCGTTCCCTTCTTGTATTCCTCGACCCGAAGATCGTCTAAGATCGCTTGCTGCGCCGCTTCGTCGAGACTCGTGTAGCGGGTCAAATACGTTTTCAAGATTTCCTTCATTCGCTCGGTCCCCTCGTCGCGTCTTCGATCAGCCGAAGCAGCTGCGCTTTCTCTTCCTCCGGGATCCCTTCCGTCAATCGGGCGGCCGCCACCGGGAGCGTCCATTCCTCGATGCGGCGAAGCGTCAACCCGGATAACTCGAGGTACCGTTCCAGATAAGCTTCGCTCCATTCGTTCCTCGCCCGCCGAAGCGCTTCTTTCGCGTCGGGCGGTAAATCTTCGGGCGGCGTTCCGTATCGAAATAAGAGCAGCGTTCGCGCGACGTCCCCCGCCGCATCTCCGATCGCACCCGTCATCCAATCGATGACCCAGGCCCGCTCGCCGGAGATGACATTGTCCGGGTGATAATCACCATGGCAGACCGCGTTCCCGTCCGGCAGCCGCTCCGTATGGCGCAGAAGCTTCGTCTTTATATCGCTCGAGAGCTGCGTCGCGTTGCGGATGTTTCGGGCGAGCTCCGCCTTCAGGACCCGCAGCGACGGATGCCTTCCGGCATCGACTTGACATCGGTGAATGCATACATGCAGATCCGCGAACTCCCTTGCGAACCGGTTCCGTTCGCCGGGATGACGAAGCATCTGCTGGAGCAGCGTCGAGCCTTCCGCCCGTTCGAATACGATGCCGTGCCGCCCTTCGGTATCGACCATGTCGAGAGCTCTCGGCGCGGGGATGCCTAGGTCGGCGACGATCCGGCTCATCTCATGCTCGTATTCGACGGAATCTCTAGGAAAGCCGGTAAGATACAGCTTCACGACCTTGTCCGCTCCATGCTCGAAAACTTCCGCGGTTCTTCCCGCGCCAAGTGCGCTCATCCCTCATCCCCCTGTCGTCCGGATTTATAATACTTCCAGCTTCACCGATCCGGTTTGACCTGGATACGATGTCAGCATCAGTCCAGCGAACCATGCCCTTACCCTTAGTCCGACTTCCAAACGCGTTGTGTCTCCATTATAGTTCACGACGGCATCGTCCGTCAGCGAAATCCAAACCGCTTCGGGATGATTCGGGTCCCCGACCGTCAAATCCGGGTTTTCAATAAGAATCCGATTCGTTCGCTCGTCGATTTCCGTAATAACCCCTTCGATATCGGCTTCCTCGGGGATTACGAACTGATGCAGCTTCAACGGAAACGCCGTCCCTGCGACTCGGAAGATCGAGCCCTGAATCTCGTTCAGTTCTTCCGGACTTATCTGCGCTTCATGTTCGCCGTATTTCCGGAATACGATCTCAGCCTGCCCGTCGACGCTCCATCCGGAGAGAGGAACGAAACCATATTCGTCTTGCAGTTGTTCCCTATGATCGATGATTCGTTCCATCATGTAGTTAAAGTCTTCATCCTCGACGTATACGAGCGATGTCTCCACGTTTGCGCTTCGACGCTCCTCGTCCCACGTCACTCCCGCTCCGAAACCGGCGGACAAAGCCCTAAGAGAGGAATATAATGTCCCGTCGAGGATTTTCACTTGATTTTGTAAGCTGACCTCCGCGTCTCCTTCCACGATCAAAACCTCGGCGTCGGGCAATACTCTGATGCTTCGATTGAGTTTCTTCCCGACGACCTCTCTGGCTTCATGATCCCATTCTACGGTTGCGCCTATGGACTCAAGAAGCTTTCTGACGGGCGCCAGCATTACTCCGTCCACTAGAAGGGGCGGCGGCGAAAACAGGATCATCTCTCCGTCGACCGTTACCGCCGGCGGATCGTCTTGCGCCGCGGCGGTCGGGCTCGTTAAGGCCATTAAGAAAACTAGCAGCAGTGCCGATTTGCGTCCCATAATGAAAACCTCCTCGACCGGTTTAAAGTATCCTTATATACGCCCCCAGACATGGAAAGTTTCCCCATACGCCAACGCGGTCGGCGGCAGAAAAAAAAGGCGCGCATCCGCGCACCCTTTTCGGTGAACCCTTTAACGGTCGATGCCTCTGCCCCTCAGCAGGAGCAGCATCGCGACGGACTGAAGCAGCCCGATGATCAAACCGTACATCATATGTCTTTGCTGCCCGGTGGCGGGCGTCCAGCCCGGCGGCAGGACGGCGTCCGCGACGTACAGCCCGACGGCGAAGCCGACGCAAGCGGCCGCCGTCCCTGTCGCCAACCAAAGCCAGACGCTGCCCTCTTTGTTTTGCGCCAACCAGAACAGGAAGCTTACCAGCAAGCCGCAAAACAGCCCCACCCAAACGAAATGCACAGACAACGGCCTCGCATCCCCTACCGCATGCGTAAGCGCGAAGCCGGCGACGGCGGCCAGCATCCACCGGCCCCCGAAACGATGCCCGCTCACCCGGAGCGCGATCCATTGCGCGCCGCCGATCAAGACGCCGCCGATCGCCCCTTGGAACACCCCGCCTACGGCACCCTCGAGCATCCATTCCGTTACTTCGTTCGTCCCTGTAGGGAAATGCGTCAGGAATCCCGCCGCGATATAACCTGCGATACTCAATAACAACCATACATAAACGTTGATCTTCCGCGTCGCCAACCTCGGATCGCCCCCCTCCCCAGCATTGTATACGCGCCGGCGAAGGGAGGGAAGTTACGGCGGTCATATGACTTGCCTGACTCGTCTATTCGACCAGTCGATACACGCGCGCCTCGTATGGGCGGAGCGACAGCTTCCGCAGCGATTCCGCCCGGTCGACGTCTCCGTTCGTCAGCAGCAGCTCGCCGTGGCTGTAACGGATCGACTCCGGCAGCGAGAACGTCGTCTCGACCGGAAACAGATTCGCGATGACGATCAACTTCTCGTCCCCGAGCGTGCGCGTGTACGCGTAGATGAACTCGTGCTCCGGCAGGATCAAATCGTATGTGCCGTACACGGCCACCGCATGCGCCTTCCGCAGCTCGATCAGCTTCTTATAATAATGATAGATCGAATGAGGATCCTCTATCGCGTCCTGTACGTTAATCTCTTCGTAATTCGGATTGACCTTCAGCCAAGGCTTGCCGGACGTAAAGCCCGCGTTCGCCGCATCGCTCCACTGCATCGGCGTGCGGGAGTTGTCGCGCCCGTTCTTCCAGATGACCCGCATGATCTCTTCGTGCGTCTTCCCGTTCTCCCGCTCGAGCCGGTACAAGTTCTTGATCGCGACGTCGTTGTAGTCTTCGATCGAATCGAACCGCACGTTCGTCATGCCGATCTCCTGCCCCTGATAGATGAACGGCGTGCCCTGCATCAGGAAGTACATCGTCGCGAGCGCCTTGGCGGACGCCGCCCAATATTCGTCGTCGTTGCCCCAGGTGGAGACGGAACGAGGCTGGTCGTGATTTTCGAGAAACAACGCGTTCCAGCCCATGCCTTCCAGCCCCTTCTGCCAATGGGTGAGCGTCTTCTTCAGCGCCGGCAGGTCGAGCCCGCCCTCCGCGCTCTTGCCCCAGAGGCCGAGATGCTCGAATTGGAAAATCATATCGAACGCCCCTTTGCTCTCGCCGACCCACAGCTCCGCGTCGTCGACGGTCACCCCGTTCGCCTCGCCGACGGTGACGATGTCGTATTTCGCGAACGTCTCCCGCTTCAGCTCGCCCAAGTATTCGTGAATGCCTTCCCGATTCATATGCCCTTCGTACGAAGGCACGTACGGCAGCTTCTTCGGGTTCGGCAGGTCCGGGAAGCCCGGCACCTTCTTAATATGCGAGATCGCGTCGACGCGGAAGCCGTCGATGCCCTTGTCGAGCCACCAGTTCACCATCGCGTACAGGTCGCGGCGCACGGCTTCGTTTTCCCAATTCAGGTCCGGTTGTTTCTTCGAGAAAATGTGCATGAAATACTGCCCCGTCCCAGCGTCGTACTCCCACGCCGAGCCCCCGAAGATGCTCTCCCAATTGTTCGGCTCGGCGCCGTCCTTCGGATCGGCCCATATATAATAATCGCGCTTCGGATTGTCCTTGCTCGATCGCGACTCGATGAACCAAGGATGCTCGTCGGACGTATGGTTGATGACCAGGTCCAAGATGAGCTTCATCCCCCGCGCGTGCACTTCGGCGAGCAGCGCGTCGAAATCTTCCATCGTGCCGAATTCGGCCATAATGTCCTGATAATCCGAAATGTCGTATCCGTTATCGTCGTTAGGCGAAGCGAACACCGGGCAAATCCAGATGATGTCGATGCCGAGACCTGACACATAATCGAGCTTCGAGACGATGCCGCGAAGGTCGCCGATGCCGTCGCCGTCGCTGTCCATAAAGCTTCTCGGGTAAATTTGATAGGCTACCGCTTCTTTCCACCATATCCGTTTCATCCGTCTATTCCTCTCTTTGTCGTGGCTGCTTACTTGATGGCTCCTTGCATGACGCCTTTGATAATGAAGCGCTGGCCGAACAGGTACGCGATCAATATCGGCAGGATCGTCAGCAAGATCGCCGGAATCAACAATTCCCAATTATTCATATAGGTTCCGTTAAATACCTTCATCTTAATCGGCATCGTGTACACTTCTTCCTTCACGAGCACGAGCGACGGCAGCAGGTAATCGTTCCAAATCCATAGGACGTTCAAAATGGCGATCGTGACGGACGTCGGCATGAGCATCGGCAGCACGATCTTGAAGAAGCTCTGCCTCGGGGTGCAGCCGTCGATGAACGACGCCTCCTCTAGCTCCAACGGGATCGACTTCACGAAGCCGTGGTAGATGAACACGGAGAGCGCGCTGCCGAAGCCGATATACAAGGCGATCAAGAGCGGGATCGGCGCGGTGTCGATCAGGTGCAGCTTCGCGCCGTAAATATATACGAGCGGAATCATGATCGATTGGAACGGAATGATCATCGAAGCGACCATGAGCGCGAAGAAGCCGTTCGCGAAGCGCGAAGGGTTGCGGACGAGGTAGTGCGCCGTCATCGCCGAGAACAGCAAGATGAAGAAGACGCTGACCGACGTAATGACGAACGTGTTCTTGAACGTGACCAGGAAGTTCATCTTCGCGACGACGTCTGCGAAGCGGCCGAGATCGACCGACTGCGGCAGGGCGAACGGGCTTTCCAAAATTTCGCCGTTCGACTTGAACGAGTTCACGATCAAGAGAAAGAACGGGAACGTGAACAAGACGAACGCCGCGAGCAGCGGCAGGAGCGTCAGCGAGGCGGAGGACATTTTCCGAACGGGCATCTAGGCTTGCACCTCCCACTTCTTGCTGAAATACACCTGCAGGCCGGTGACGACGGCGACGATGACGAACAGCAGTATCGCTTCCGACTGCCCGAGGCCGTAATTCGTCTCGACGAACGCCTTCTGTACGACGTGCATCGACACCATCTTCGTGCTGCCGTACGGGCCGCCTTCGGTGAGCGAGTAGTTCAGGTCGTACACCATGAACGCGTCCTTCAGCGTCAGGAACACCGTAACGACGAAAGCGGGCACCATGAGCGGCAGCGTAATTCTCGTCAGCCGGCGCCACGGCCCGGCCCCGTCGATCGTGGACGCCTCGATGACGTCGCGCGGCACCGCGATGAGGCCCGCGATGAAGATGATCATCATATAGCCGGCCGACTTCCAGATCGTGACGATGACGAGCGCCCAGAACGCCAGCGCTTCGTCGCCCAGCCAGCCGAGCCGGAGCGCCTCGATGCCGAGCTTCTCGCCGACGGACGGCAGCGACTGTACGAAGATGAACTGCCAGATGTAGCCGAGCATCAGGCCGCCGATCAGGTTCGGGGTGAAAAAGGCGGTCCGGAAAAAGTTCTGGCCCCGCATGCCGGACGTCACGAGGAACGCCAGCGCGAAGCCGATCGCGTTGACGAACGCGATCGTTCCGCCCACGTATTTGAGCGTCAGCCACATCGAATCCCAGAACTGCTTATCCTGGAACGCCTTCGCATAGTTGGCGAACCCGGCGAACTCGACCGGACTGACCGGCGACGTAATGCTCGTTAACGTCAGATAGAAGCCGTACGCGAACGGGATCAGAATCGCCGTCGCGAAGAACAGCGCGGTCGGTCCCATGAAGAACGCTTGGTTGGCGAGACGGTGGATTCTACTCTTCCCTGTCATAAGGTTCCTCCTGCATATCTAGAAAATAAGGAAAGATCAAACGGGCAAGGTCGCGGCCTCGCCCGTTTGATCGTCTCATGCGTCGTTGCGATTATTTCGCGTAGTAGTTCTGGATGAATTTCGCCAAGTCTTCGCGCGTGTTCTTGCCGACGATGTACTTCTGCACTTCCGGACCGATAATCGTGTTCCACTCTTCGGCCAGTACGTAGTTCGTGCTGAACGGCATCGTTCTGCTGTTCGCGATGGCGTCGCCGATCGCGGCGCCGAGCGGGTTCGTCACCTTGTTCGGGTTGTTCTTGAACGCGGAGATCACTTGCGACTTGTTGACGATGAAATCTTGACCGGCCGCGTCATACACGAGCCAGTTCAGGAACTTCTTCGCCGCTTCTTGCTCTTCCGGCTTCGCCGCTTTGTTGATGACGAGGACCTGCGTCGCGCCCGCCGCGATTTTGCCGTTCAGCGGGTTCGCCGGATCGTTGTCGACCGGCACCGGGATGAAGCCGAAGTCGTCGCCCGCGACCGCCTGCAGCGAATCGTACGCCCAGTTGCCGTTGAACAATACCGCGGACTCGCCTTTGCCCACGGCGACGTGCGCGTCGTCGTAGTAGCTGCCGAGCGGACGCTCGCCGTACTTGTTGTACTTCTTCGACGCGAGCAGGTCCATCGTGTCGTAGTAGCCGTTCCACGTCGCGTTGCTTGCGAGATCGAGGGTGCCGGCTTCGAGCTGCTTCACGACTTCCGTCGGATCCGCCGCTTGGTTGATGAACTGCGTGCTGTAGTGGTTCGATACCGACCAGCTTTCCGTCTGGTACGCGACAGGGTACGTTACGCCCGACGCCTGCAGCTTGTCGAACAGCTCGACGAGCTTGTCGCGCGTATTGATGGAGAACGGATCGAACGCGCCGCCTGCCGCCTTTTCGACGACTTGCTTGTTATAGACGAGACCGAAGCCTTCGATCGCGAACGGGAAGCCGACGACTTGCCCTTGTTCGTTCTTCAGCGCGCTGTCCGTCTCGGACACCCACTGCTCGTTCGACAGATCACTGTAGACGTCCTTGTATTTGTTGAGCGCCGCGCTCGGCTCGAACATGGCGATCGTGACCGTCTTGCCGGACGCCGTCATCATGTCGAAGACGTTCAGCGCGTCTCCGACGGCCGCGGAACGCGTCTCGACCGTGATGTCCGGGTTCGCCGCCATGAAGTCCTTCGCCGCTTGCTCCCATTGCGACGTAATTTCGCCCTTGCCGTTCGTGATGATGATGTTGACCGGCTCGGCCGCTTTCTCGTGGGCTTTCGCCTCCGCCGCCGGTGCGGGCTCGGTGGCAGCCGGCTCGCTCGCCGTCGTGTCGCCGCCCGATGTCGCGCCTCCGCCGCAAGCCGCTAACGCGACCGCCATGAATGCGGATAAGACGATGAGGCCGTGTTTCTTCGTGCGTGCCGTGAACATTTTCATTCTTGTACTCCCCTTGTCTGGAATATATAGCGTCCGGATCGCCGGAACGGTTTCGGGTTCGGCGGTTCGGGTGGGCTCGGTTGCGGGTAAGCGCTAACATATTAATTGTGGGAAAATATTTTCCTGATGGAAGTGTCTTGGCGGGAAAAGTCAGGTTTATATTCACTCATTTTCATGCTGTAAGCGCTAATAATGCTATGTATTGGGAAAATTATTGTCCTGCATTGGTGATTATATGACGTTTTATTTTCCCGGTCAACGGCGAATATTCTAGATTCCGCATCAGGCGCATGGTATCATGGGGATAACGAACTCGGAGCTTGGAGAGGAACCGTGATGAAGGTAACGATTAAAGATATCGCAAGCATGGCCGGCGTCTCCATCTCGACCGTGTCTCGCGTCATCAACGGCAGCAAGCCGGTGAACGAGGACGTGCGGAACCGGGTGCTCGAGGCGATGCGGCAGACGAATTACCGCGCCGTGCACATCCCTGGCGGGGGCGAAGCCGCGGATCGCGAGTCGCTGCGCATCGCCGTCATTATTCCCGAATACAGCAATACGGTATTGAACGAGTTTATCGTCGGGATTCATCGGGTCGCGCAGTTGTACGGCTACGTCATCGACATCGGACTGACCGACGGCACGCCCGCCACCGAGCTCGACTATTTGCGCCGGTTCAGCGAAGAGCGGCCGAACGGCCTCATCTTCGTCGGCTCCGAATGGGGCGCAGAGCATACGGAGATCGCGAAGTCGTCGGATCTTCCGTGCGTGCTGGTGGGACAAGAATCCCGTGTGCCGGGGGTGCCTTCTGTGCACGTGGACAACGTGACGGCGTCGTACGAAGCCGTGACGTACCTCGCGCAGCGCGGGCATCGCGACATCGCGATCATTTGCGGCACCGGCAATATGGCGGTCGGCACGCATCGGCTGCAAGGGTACCGGCAGGCGATGGCCGACGCGGAGCTGCCCGTGCGGGACGATTGGGTGGTGGAGTGCGAGATTTCGGTAGAGGAAGGCTATCGCGCCATGCGCGCGATCGCCGGAACGGGCGAGTTGCCCACCGCGGTGTTCTGCGCGACGGACCTCATGGCGATCGGCGCGATGAACTGTTTATTGGATCAAGGCGTGCGGATCCCGGAGGATGTGTCCGTATTCGGCTTCGACGGCAGCTTCGTGTCGTCCATCTTCCGTCCGAAGCTGACGACGGTCGAATATTCCGCGACGGAGGTCGGCATGACCGCTGCCCGCCACTTGATGAAGCTGATCAAGGGCGAAACCGGCGTGCCGCCGCACTCCAACGTAACGCACTATTTGGCGATTCGGGAGAGCACGAACTAAAAAACCAGCGTCCCCCCATCTTATCGGGGGATGCTGGTTTTTTGGTGCGCCTGGGGGCGCAGAGTTGCGCTTATAAGCGGAGTTTCGCCCGGCGAACCGCGAATCCGCGCTTATAAGCGGAGTTTTCCGCTTATAGCGCCCGGCGAACCGCGAATCCGCGCTTATATGCGGTGTTTTCCGCTTAAAGCGCCGGCGAACCGCGAATCCGCGCTTATAAGCGGAGTTTTCCGCTTAAAGCGCCGGCGAACCGCGAATCCGCGCTTATAAGCGGTGTTTTCCGCTTAAAACGCCCGGCGAACCGCGAATCCGCGCTTATATGCGGAGTTTTCCGCTTATAGCGCCCGGCGAACCGCGAATCCGCGCTTATATGCGGAGTTTTCCGCTTATAGCGCCCGGCGAACCGCGAATCCGCGCTTATATGCGGAGTTTTCCGCTTATAGCGCCCGGCGAACCGCGAATCCGCGCTTATATGCGGAGTTTTCCGCTTATAGCGCCCGGCGAACCGCGAATCCGCGCTTATATGCGGAGTTTTCCGCTTATAGCGCCCGGCGAACCGCGAATCCGCGCTTATAAGCGGAGTTTTCCGCTTATAATGCCCGGCGAACCGCGAATCCGCGCTTATGAGCGGTGTTTTCCGCTTATAGCGCCCGGCGAACTGCGAATCCGCGCTTATAAGCGGAGTTTTCCGCCTCAACCGGCCGGGGCTACGCCTCAGCGGCCGCCGAATACGTGCTTCATGCCCGCACTCGGGGAGAAGTTACTCGCCTCTTGCGTACGTCTTCCCTACTTGCAGACCGATCGCCTATGCGGGCACACTTTCTACGCGCCGCTGGCCGGCGGGGCAAGCCGTTAGAAACGGTCGAGACGTTCGTCAGACGCCGTCCCTAAAACCGGTACGTCCAAAACCGCTCCGTCCCGAACCGCTCTTCGACTTCCTTGGTCGGCTGCTTCTTGTTCCCCTGCAGCTCGGGCACTTGGAATTGGCTCCGATGCGCCTGGATGGACGCGATCTTCTGCTTCAAGAACGGCTTCACGTCGACGGCGACGTCCGGCTTGCCGATATACTGTTCATGATCCCGCGAGAATGCCATGCAGTGCACGACCGGACGGTCGGCCTCGGGCAGCCGCTCGACCGCGCGGATGACCGCCGCGCCGCAAGCGTCATGGTCCGGGTGGACGCTGAACCCCGGATAGAACGTATACACCAAAGAAGGGCGCAACGTCTGAAGAAGCTCGAGAATTTTCCCGTCCAGCAGCTCCTTGTCCTCGAATTCGATCGTCTTGTCGTGAAAGCCGAGCAAGCGGAGATCTTGAATGCCGATCGTCCGGCACGACAGCTCCAGCTCCTCCTTACGAATCCGGGGGAGCGTCACCCGATTCGCGAACGGGGGAACGCCCATGTTGCGCCCCATCTCCCCAAGCGTCAAGCATGCGTAAGTGACGTACCCGCCTTCGCGTATATGCTTCGAAAGCGTGCCCGACAGCCCGAAGCACTCGTCGTCCGGGTGCGGCAGCACGACTAGAATTTTCCGTTCCGTTGATTCCATAGGTTCGTACACCTCCTCTGTCCGCTTAGAATGGCTGCCCGCTTAATTGAAGAGCGACGACCAGCTTGCCTTGGCTGTCGTGCCCGGCCAAGAGCAACCGTTCCGTCTCCGTCTCTTCGTAATGCGTCAAGCCTTCCGAATAAATCCACCCATGCTCCGTCTTCAAACCGACGCGGTACGGACCGGCGCCGGAGATCGAGCCGTGGGTATAACGGACGGCGGCGTTCGTGACGAACGTCGCGGCCGGATGCTTGGTGCTGTCCCAATGGGCGGCATAAGCACCGGTCGTCATCTCGAGATGAAGGTATAAGTCCTGATTCTTTAACGAATCGATGCGGCGCTGAATTTCGCCAAGTTCGATCGGTTGCACGTGAACGACTTCCTTTCTTGCTTGCCGCGACTTCTATGTTTTCGGCGGCTCTGTATTTGACGATGCGTTCGATCCAATCGTAAGACAGCTTATCCTTACTATCTCATCTTCCGATCGATTCGACAAGTCCGCGGACGACGCGGAAAACGAAGGAAGACTGCCTATGCGGCAGCCTCCCGAAAATCTACTTCGACTTTTTCTTCGCGGCCGACCGGCCTTGCTTCTTCGGATCGTCCGACGGCGGCGCGGCGTGCTGCGAGCCGTTCGGGCGAATTTGATCGCTCATGGGTGCTCCTCCTTTTTTCGCGGGTTGTCGTTATTTATGCGCCGTTTCGGAAGAAACTATCACGCATGAACGTACAACCACTGCAACCCGATCGAGCACCGAGCCGCTCGAATCGTCAACCGGCGCACGCCCGCTTCCGCCGGGAAGGCCGTCGTCCGCGCCGAATGCCAGTCGCGCCGCGCGACGTCGATCGACGCGACCGGAGCGTCGTCCAACCGGATTTCGGCTTCTCCATCCCCGTCGGAAGAAACCATCAATTCCAGCGAATACGAATCCGCGCCGCCCGCCGGGACGACGAACTCGTACGCCAGCCATTCGCCCTCCTCCAGATGGACATACATCCATTCGTCGTCCCGCCACGGTTCGCCGCCCATGTGCTGGAAGTTCGGCCGGTCCAGGCCGCTGTCGACGAACCGAATGTCCGTCCGGTCCCCGGCCCGAAAGCCCTCCGTCGCCTTCGGCCTCGGGCGCGGCCGTGCCGAAGCGCCGAAGCCGTAGCCGACGCCTTCGCCCTTGCTGCCGTAGAACACGGCCGGAATGCGCAGCGGCGGCCGGCGAAGCAGCGCGTTCGCGACCTGCGGGCGGTACTCGCATCGCCTAAGCGGCAAGGCGTCCAAGTAGTCCCATAAGATACGCTCCGCCGCCTCGGCGTCCGGCCGGGCGCCGCCTTCCAAATACGCGACCAACAGCGGCCACCCGTCCGGCTTCCGGACCGAGTACGGCGAGTTGTCGCAGTCCATCTTTTTCCACGTCCAGAAGTTCCACGAGATGCCGAGATCCTCGTATAACCCGAAGGCGCCGGCGTACCAATCGCAATTGTTCTCTCCGCCCTCGCCCATGAAGATCGGGACGTTCCACGCCTCCCGCTTCTCGAGGAACGGCCGAAGGCTCTCCGCGTCCGGGGGATTCCAATACTTATGAAACTGCAGCATCAGATTGTCGTCGAGCTTCTCGTCGAAGATCGACCAATCCGTCGCCCAATGAACGCCTTCCAAGATGATCATATGTTTCTCGTCGACCTCGCGAATCGCGCGGACGATGTCCTTGTACAGCGGCATTACCCGGTCGTTGTAAGAAGCAAACCACTCCGGCAGCGGTTCGTTGAGCAAGTCGTAGCCGGCCACGATCCACTCGTCCTTGTAGCGCGCCGCGAGCATACGCCACAGCTCGATCGTCAACCGCCGATTCCGCTCGCTCGTAAATAGGTCCGGGCGGTCGAACTCGGAATCGTCGATGTTCGTTCCCGTCTGGCCCCCGGGCGCGCCGTGCAAATCCAAGATCGCGTATACGGCGTGCTCCCGGCACCAGCCGACGACGCGGTCGAGCAGCTCCAGATGCTTCTCGCGGTATTGGAGCGGATCTTCCTTTTCGATAAGAAATCTTGCATGGATCGGGATGCGGACCGAGTTGAACCCTTCGGCCGCGACGGCCCGGATGTCCGCTTCGGATACGTAGCGCTCGTAGTACAGCGCCCAGAAGCTCGCCGCCTTCTCCGCGCCGATCAGCTCCTCGATCATGCGCTCGATCTTCCTCGGACGGTCTCCCCCGCTCGGAAACCGCCACATATACCCCTCCGGCAGCAGCCAGCCGCCGAAGCCGACGCCCCGCAGCAGCACTTCTTCGCCCGAGCCGTTCGCCAGCTTCGCGCCGGAAGCGCTCAGAAACCCCGAAACCTCCGTCGTTCGCATTCGTTCCATAGAACCGCCTCGCCCCTTCGCGTCAGCCTTTGATCGCGCCTTCCGCGATGCCGCTGAGGATATATTTCTGCAGCAGCAAATACGCCGCGACGACCGGCAGCATCGTCAGCACGAGAGACGCCAAAATCGCCGACCAGTCGTTGTTGTATTCGCCGAACAGCATGTTCGTTGCGATCAATAACGTGTAATAGTCGCTGTCCGTCAGCATGAGGAGCGGCAGCAGGAAGTCGTTCCACATCCACAGCGCGTTCAAGATCGCGACGGTGGCCGAAATCGGCAGCAGCAGCGGGAAAATGACCGAAGAAAACAACCTCAGCTCGCCGCAGCCGTCGATGACCGCCGCCTCGTCCAGCTCCCGCGGGATCGACTTCACGAAGCCGTGGTACAGAACCACCGCGAGCGCCACGCCGAGTCCGATATAAACGAGCGCCAGTCCGTACGTCGTCCCTTGCAGATGAAGCCCTTTGGCGATGCGGACGAGGCTGATCATGATCGAATGGAACGGAATGAGCGAGGACAAGGCGAACAGCCCGAAGAGCGCTCCGCTCAGCCGCCCCGGCGTACGGGACATCTTATACCCCGCGAGCGAGGCGAACAGCACGATGCCCGCGACGCCGATGACCGTGACGACGATCGTATTCTTGAAGCTTTGCGGAAAATCGATCTTTTCGTAAGCATCCGCGTAATTGAGCAGCTCCAACCGGCTCGGCCAGGACAAGACGTTCGTCAGCATCTCGCCTTCGGTCTTTACGGAATTGAGCAGCGCCATGTAGATCGGGAACAGCGTGAAGACGGCCGCCATGGACAACGCCAGCAGAATCGCCGCGCGGGACGCGGCCGCGGCACGGCCGGAGCGCCTCATGCCTCCACCTCCCTTCGCTTCATGACGCGCAGCTGAATCAAGGTGACGAGGAGGACGATCAGGAACAAAATCATCGCCTTGGCGCTGGCGTACCCGTACCGCTGCTGGAACCGGAACGCTTCCTCCATAATGTTGATCGCGATCACCTGCGTCGACCGGCCCGGACCGCCGCCCGTCAGCGCGTACACGGCGTCGAACACCTTGAAGGACGAGCTGAGCGTCAGGAACACGCCGATCGTCATCGCCGGGGAAATCATCGGCAGCGTCACGTGCCGGACGATCTGCCATGCGTTCGCGCCGTCGATCGCCGCGGCTTCCTTCAGGTGTGCGGGCACGCCTTGCAATCCCGCGATATAGATGACCATGATGTAGCCGACCCCGCCCCACAACGAAAGCATGAGGATGGAATAAAACGAAAGCGTCGGGTCGCCGATCCACGATCGGTCGAGCCAGCCGAAGCCGGTCCGCTCCGCGAAGAACGGCAGCGCCTTCGTAAAGATGAACATCCACATGAAGCCGCCGACGATCATGCTGAGCATGTTGGGCATAAAGAAAATCGTGCGGAACAGCGCCTTGCTTCGGCGCCGCGACTCCACGAGCACCGCCAGCCCCAGCGCCGCGACGTTCTGAAGCACGACCATGAACATCACGTATTTGAGCGTAAAGAGAATGGAATCCAGAAAATACGGGTCGTCCCGGAGCGCTTCGACGTAGTTGGAGACGCCGACCCACTCGTACTCGCGATTCAATCCGTTCCAATCCGTCAGACTGTACCAGAAGCCCCCGAAAGCGGGGGCAATCGTACAGACGAGGTAAAAGAGCAAGGCGGGAAGGACGAAAGCGAGCAGGACGGCCGTCCGCTTCGCGCCCCTCGTCATTGCGACGCTTTCACCGCCGCGGCCCACGTGCGGTCCATCGTCTCGATAAATTGCTCCTTCGTCACTTCCTTCGCGTAGTAGCTCTGCAGCAGCTTCGCCTGCTCGTCGGTGACGCCGTTCGGCAGCTTCAGATCCTGATACGCCTTGCCTTGAGCGACGTTTTCGGACGCTTCGTTGACCCAAGGGAACACCTCGTATTGATGGGCGCTCGAGACGGGGTTGAACTTCAGCTCCTGGAACAGAGCCGACGAATCCTTCTCGTCAAGAATGTAGTTGAGCAGGTCCAACGCGACTTCCTTGTTTTTGCTCGTCGGCGATACGGCGAGCGTCGTCGACGTGGACAGGTTGATCATCGTTCCCGCCGGATCGTTGCTGACCGGCAGCGGCGCGACGCCGAACTCCATATCCGGATTGACCTTCAGAATCGTCTCCGCGTTCCAAGGCCCTTGCACCCACATCGCCGCCTTGCCGTTCGCGAAGTCCGTCGAGCCCGCTTCGTTGCCGACCTCGAACGGCTTCTCCGTGCCGTTCGCCATAATAAGATCGATGATATCGAAAATGGCCTGCACGTCCGCGTAGGAAGCTTCCCCCGCGCTCATCTTCTCGATCCAATCCGGCTGCTGCGACGACACGATGCCGCCGAGCGACAGCGCCGTCATCAGCTGCGGCACCCACGATTCTTGGAACGCGAGCAGGAACGGGGCGACGCCGTTCGCCTTGAGCGTCTCGACGGCCGCCTTCATCTCGTCTAACGTCTGCGGCGGCGTAAGGCCGTTGTCGGCGAAAATTTTCTTATTGTACAGGTATCCCCAAGACAAGCTCTCCATCGGAAGCGCGACGACCTTGCCGTCTAACGTGACTTGCCGCTTCACGCCGTCGTACAGCGTCGCGACGAACGGCTGAGCGGACAAATCCTCGAGATAGCCGGCGCTATGGTACGTCGCCAGATCGTTGGCGTGGACGTCGAACAGGTCCGGGGCGTCGTTCGAGGCGAGCCGCGCCTGCAGCACTTGCTTCGCCTGATCGGGATTCGGCATCTCCAGCTCGATCGTCACCTCGATGTTTTTCTCCGCGAGCTCCTTCGCTTTGAATTGTTCGAAGTATTTCTCGAAATACTCCTTGAACCGCGGCTGACCGAGCATGACCTTCAACTCCGCCTTCGTCGGCGGCGGCGTCTCCGTCGGCTTCGGCTCCTCCTTGGCCGCGCTCGAATCCGCGGCCGCCGGTTCGTCCTTCGGTTCGTTCCCTGCGGCGCCTCCCGAGCTGCACGCCGCGAGCAGCGACAGCAGCAGAATCGAAACCAACATCGTATAAAGCGCTTTCTTCATGAAGGTTACCCCCTTAATGTAAGTACATCCCCAGTATAAGAGAGCCCTCGGTTCCGATCATTCCAGCGAATTAGCGACTTTCGTTGCACGATATTGATATCGGTTTCATGGACAACGCTCCGCTCGATACTCCCCCGGCGTCTTCCCGGTCCGCTTCTTGAAAATGCGGTGGAAATACGCAAGCTCGGGATACCCGACCGTCCGAGCGACGTCCTTCGTCGCCATCCCCGGGACGGCGAGCAGCTCCATAGCCCGCTCGATTCGCTTCCGGACGATGTAGTCCGAGACGTTCTCCCCCGTCGTCGACTTGAAGGAGCGGCTGAGATGCTCCTTGCTCACGTAGAAGCGAAGGGCGATCGACTCCAGCGTAATCGGGTCGGCGTAATGCTCGTCGATGTACCGGGCGACTTGGGCGATCGCGAGCTTCGCCTTGCTCGGCCGGCTCGCCTCGGTGCGGTCGATCGCTTCGACGTAGGCGGCGGCCAGCGCGCGCACGACCGCTTCCGCGGTCTTGGGCGTCCCTCGGGACGCTTCGACCGGCGTCTCTACCCGCTGCTCCGCCATAAATTCCCGCAGCGTTCGCAGGCCGTCGGCGTATATCTGCCGCAGCATCGGCCCGTCGGCCCCGTCGGGATACGCCGCGCGAAGCAGCTCTTCGAGCTTGTCGAGCGCCTGCAGCGCCCCGGGCTTGTTCAGCTCGAAGAGCGAGCCGAACAGCCGCTGCCGAAGGAGCAAATACCGCTCCATCATGACCGCGTCCGGCAGCGCGAGCGGCGACCGCCAAGAGGTGCTTATCGTCTGCTCCGCCTCCTCCAACTCCCGGACGCAGCGCTCCAGCGCGCCGTTCAGCTCGTCCGGATCGATCGGCTTGAGCATATATTCGACCGCGCGGGACTGGATCGCTTGCTTGAGGTACGCGAAGTCGTCGTAGCCGCTCATCACGATCATTTTCAAGGTCGGATACCGTTCGTGCATCGCCTGCAGCAGCTTCGCGCCGTCCACGCCGGGCATCCGCATGTCGGTGACGACGATGTCCGGCTTCAGTCGTTCGATCAAGCCCAGCCCCTGCGCGCCGTCCTCCGCTTCGCCCGCCACCGTCAGCCCGAGACGGCTCCATTCGCCGAGCGCCTTCACCGCCTCGCGCGCCCACGGCTCGTCGTCGATGATCAATACGGTTCTCATGAGTACGTCTCCTCCCCCTCGCCGTTCATTGGCAGCGCCAGCGCGATCACCGTTCCTGCGCCCGGCTCGCTGAACATGCGGATGCCCGCTCCCGCGCCGAAATGGAGTCTTAGCCGCGCATTCACGTTACGCAGCCCGATTCCTTTGCGCCGCGGCGGCTCCCCGCGTTCTTCGACGCTCCGGGCCGGAAGCTGCAGCGAGACGCCGGTGCGCAGCTCCTCCCGCAGCTCGCGAAGCCTCGCCGCGTCGATGCCGACGCCGTTGTCCCGGATCAGTACGGCGATACGCCGCCCGACCGTCCGAATTCGGATGTCGATCTCCCAGGCGCCCTCCTTCGGCTGAAGGCCGTGTTCGAAGGCGTTCTCGATCAACGGCTGCAGCGCGAAGCGCGGCACGAGAAGCCTCGGCGTCGGCTCCTCTACGACGAACGACACTCGGCATCGCCCGAGGAAGCGCTGTTCCTGGATCAGCAAGTAGTTGCGCGCATGCCTGACCTCGTCCCCCAGGGACGCCGTCTCGGCACCCGAGCCGATCGAATAGCGCAGCAGGTCGCCGATCCCTTTCGCGACGCGGTAAATATCCGGCGCGCCCTTCGACAACGCCATTCCTCCGATCATAAGAAGCGCGTTATTGAGGAAATGCGGATTGATCTGCGCCTGCAGCGCCATCAATTGGGCGTTCTTGACCTCGATCTCGCGCTGATATTCGTGTTCGATCAGCTCGCGAATGCGCTGGATCATCGAGTTGTAGCCGCGCTCGAGCAGGCCGATCTCGTCCCGGCTGTTCACCGACGTCATCTCGAAGTGGCGGATCGGCGCCGTGCGCATCGTCTTCGCCAGACTGACGATCGGGCGGCTGATGCGCAGCGACACCAGGATCGACGCCAGCACGGACAGCCCGGCGAAGATGAGGCCCAGGGCGACGCCGGCGCGCACCGTGTCGTTCGCGCTTTCCGTCACCGCGGATATGGGAACCGCTTTCAACAACGTGAGCGCTCCGTCGTCGACCTGCTCGGCGAACAGGAAGTACCGATCCGTCTTTCGGAATCCCGCCGCATCTTCCTCGTATGTCCTACGATACGTATCGAGGACGGCGTCGTATTCGGCCGCGGAGGAGGACCCCGTCAGCAGCTCGCCTTCGTCGTTCATCAGGAAGACGGCGCTGTCCGACTCCGAGCGGAGAATGTCGCCGACCTGCTTCCAGACGCCGTCGTTGATGCGGACCGATAAGCCGCCCAGCAGCGCGCGGTCCTCGAACCGGTTGACGCTGTGGAACGCGGAGACGCTGTCGCCCGTCTGCTTGAAGTATAAGTTCACCGGTCCGGCGGTCATGCGGCTCCAGGCGCCGTTTTCGATATGGAGGGAATGAATGAGTCCGCTCGTCGAAAAATTGACCGAGTAGAGGCGTTGGTTCTGGTGCGTGTAGAGCGAGAGCTCGTCCACCTTCCGCGAGTTCGCGTAGAAGGCGGACGTCAGCGTCTCTTGGATATACCGCTGCGTCCGGAACTGCTCGCCAACGCTCGGATTGCCCGTCGGGTTCAGCCCGTCCATCAATGTTTGGTTGATCTGCAGCGAATAAAACAACACGTCGATTCGCTCGACCAGCTCGTCCAAATATTGCTGCGCCCACAGCATCCGAGATCGATTCGCATCGATGATTTCCTTCTCAACGGAGCTGCGCGTATTGTGGGTCGCCGTTAACGTCACGATCAGTACGGGAATCGTCGTCAAGCAGATCATCAGCAGCATCAGGCGATATCGGATGCTCGTTCTCATAAACATGCGTCGTCGCCCTCCAGTCCCGTCGTTCGGTCTGTTGGTATTCGGCGCCGCCGGGGCGAAATCCTGTCTGCGAAGCGGGCGGGGCGTTGGAGCGCGTTGACGTCTTTCATTGGACGATATTGATCTGGATGCGGTACATGCCGCATGCTACAATGGAGGGAACAAACATTCTCTTCATGCGTAATGAGGGGGGACGTCGGGATGGACAAATTCTTGTACAAGCCGAGTGCGGCCGGACGGGATATGCTGCGAGAGGAAAACCTGACCTACGACGATTATGCGAGCTGGGACGACGGAAATCGGTACGAGCTCGTAGACGGTCGGTTGGAATTAATGAGCCCGGGGCCGAACACCGCGCATCAGTGGATCAGCATGGAAATTTTAAAGCGCATTACCCAAACCTGTTCGAACGAGGCCGTCATTCTCGCTGCGCCGCTCGACGTGATCTTATCGCCGCGCGAAGTGCGTCAGCCGGATTTGGTCGTGGTGCTTCGACAGAACTTGCATATCGTCACCAAGCGCGGCATCGAAGGTGCGCCGGACATCGTCGCCGAAATCCTGTCCCCCTCCACGGCGAAACGGGATAAGATCGGCAAGATGCGCGCTTATGCCGCTTACGGCATTCCGGAATATTGGATCGTGGATCCGGCCGCTTGCGTGTTGGACCAGTATATGCTGGCTGCGGACGGAAAATATGAATTGTCGAACGTATACGCCGGCGAGGAGCCGGTCGTTTCCCCGCGCCTGCCTTGCCTCGCGTTCGCGATGCAAGAAATCGCCGACAGCCTGCCCGAGGCGCTGCGGTGAGGCGGCCTTTCGCCCCTTGCCACGCGGCCTCGCTCTCCACGCCGAACGCTCGCCGCCCGCCACCCTTTGGGCACGCTCCCGCCGCTCGCCCACTCCGCCGAAACACATCCCCATTTCATCCTGCTCGTGCCACTTTCTTTGCCCTTGCGGTTCCCGGTTCACGCCGGTTTCCTCTGCGACCGCAATCCCCCCCTGCCACGGAGGGGCACGATGAAGCAGTGGGGCGGCAGCAGCGTTTTTGACGTTACAGCACGAAGTTACGGCGATTCGGCGGGCGGTAGCGGCATTTTTGACAATGCATCCCCCCCGGCGGGATTACCTGTTTTCGGCCATCGTAGATAATTTTCTAAATTAGAAAAAAATCGACGATAAGAAAAAAAACATCTAGCGGTGGGGAGGCGGCCGTCGGATAATCGGAGGATTCCGCTTAAAGTGGCCTAGAGTGGCCGGGAGCCCGTACTTAAGCGGGGAACGCGCGAAGCCCGGCGACGAGCGGAACATTCCGCCGCCCCCGGGCTTTCCTGCGCCGGCAAGCTAGCCGCCGCTCGTGCGATCTTGCAGCTGAGCGAGCCGCTGCGCGCCCCATGCGAAGCCGCCGGACCGCAGCCGCTCCACCTTCGCCGGGTCCAGCTCCACGCCGATGCCCGGCTTCGCCGCGTCCGGCACGAGCAGGTACCCGCCCTCGTACCGGACCGGCTCGACGGCGACGTCGTCGACGTACAGCTCCGGCCCCGTCGGATCGGAGATCGTCGTCAAGTTCGGGAGCGACGCGCCGAAGACCGCCTGCGCCGCGGTGCCGAGGCTGAGCTCTTGCGTCGTGCCGATCAAGACGCCCTTGCCCGCGACCTCGGCGGCCGCGGCGGCTTTGCGGGCGGCCTCGAAGCCGCCGATGAAGACGAGCGCGATGTTGAGCACGTCGACGCAGTCGCCGCGAAGCATCTCGTGCAGCTGCCGGAAGCTCCAGACATGCTCGCTGACCGGCAGATCGACGGCCATGCGGAAGTGCCGCAGCCCCTCGAAGTCGTTCCGGAACGCCGGGCTCTCGACCAGCTGCACGCCATACGGCAGCAGCCGCTTCGTGACGCGCAGCGCCGACTTCCAATCGAGCAGGTGGCTGTAATCGAGCGACTTGATCGTCACGCGATGTCCGAATTCGGAGCGCACCCCGTCGAGGAACGCCTCGTCCGCGTCGGGATTGACGCCGGCGTACAGCCGGAAGGCGTCGAAGCCTTGCGCGAACCGCTTCCGCACGACGTCCAGATTGGCGTCGACCTCCTCGAGCGTGCGGCTCCGGAAGATCGGGTAGCATACCTTCAGCTTGTCGCGAAGCCTCCCTCCGAGCAGCGTGCCGACGTTGACGCCGAGCGCCTTCCCCGCGACATCGTAGAGCGCTAGGTCGACGCCGCAGCGGATGAAGGTCCCCTTTTCGTAATAGTACATCGTCTCGGGGAACAGGTCCGCCAGCTCGCGATTGAGCGCGACGAGATCGAACGGGTCGCGTCCGACGAGCTGCGCGCGCAAGGTCGCCCGCAAATCCTCGACGTCGATCGAATACTTCGGCAGATGCGAGAAGTCGGACATCTCTCCGATTCCCGTAATTCCTTCGTCCGTGTCGAGACTTACGATCCCGTGCTGGCATACGAAGCCCGTGCGCCTCGGGACCGAGACGACGTCGAGCCGAACGTCCGTAATTTTCATGGGCGAAGCACTCCCTCCTTCCGTCAAACCGAAATCGAAATCGTCTGCGTATGCGTGAAAAATTCCATCGCCGCGCGCCCCTGCTCCCGCGAATGCGAGCTGGACTTCTTCAAGCCGCCGAACGGCGCCTGGTACTCGACGCCCGCGGTCTCGCCGTTGACCTTGATCATGCCCGCCTCGACGCGGTTCGCGAACGTCATCGCCGTCTTCAGCGAGCCCGTGAAGATCGCCGCGCTGAGGCCGTACTCGGTGCCGTTCGCCAGCGCGATCGCCTCGTCCAAGTCGGTCGCTTCCATCAAGGCAAGCACCGGGCCGAAAATTTCTTCCCGCGCGAGCGACGTCTCGGGCGTCACCCGGTCGAACAACGTCGGCTCGACGTAGCAGCCCGCTTGCAGCTCGGGCCGATCCGGAGCGCCGCCGCCGTGCAGCAGCCGGGCGCCCTCTTCCGCGCCGCGGCGGATAGCCTGCAGCACGGCGTCCCGCTGCGCCGGCGTGGCGACCGGCCCGAAGTATGTGTTCGGGTCCATCCCGTCTCCGACGCGAATCGCGCGGATGCGCTCCAGCAGCAGCTGCGCGAACCGTTCCTTCGCGGAGGCGGCGACGATGACCTTGCTAGTCGCGGTGCATTTCTGCCCGGCGCTCTTCATCGCGCCGGAGACGACGAGATCCGCGGCGCGCTCCAGCTCCGCGTCCCCCCAGACGACGACGGCGTTCTTGCCGCCCATCTCGAGCTGGTACTTCGCCCCCCGCTCCGACGCGATGCGGGCGATCCGAGCGCCGACCGCGTTGGAGCCGGTGAAGCTGACGCCGTCGACGAGCGGATGCGCCGTCAACGCGCCGCCGATGTCGGAGCCGGAGCCGTGCACCACGTTGACGACGCCCGGCGGGCATCCGGCTTCGTCGAAGAGCTCCGCGAGTCTTGCGGCGGTAAGGCCCGCATTCGTCGCCGGCTTCAGCACGACGGTGTTCCCGTACGCCAAGGCCGGCGCCATTTTCCAAATCGGGATCGCCACCGGAAAATTCCAAGGCGTAATCAAAGCGACGACGCCGAGCGGCAGCCGCTTCGTGAAGAGCAGCGACGTCCCGTCCGACGCCGGAATATGCTCGCCGTTCGCGCGCAGCCCTTCGGAAGCGTAATACTTCAAGATGGCGGCGCCGCGCAGCGCTTCGCCTCTCGCTTCCGCCAGCGTCTTGCCCATCTCCCTCGTGATCGAACGCGCAACGTCCTCGGCGCGCTCCTCGAGGAGTAGCGCCGCCCGCAGCAGCAGCTCGCCGCGGACCGCGCCGCTCGCGGCGCGCCACGCCGGCAGCGCCCGATGCGCGGCGCGGACGGCGGCGTCCGCGTCCTCGGGCGTCGACAGCGGCACGCGGCCGACCGTCTCCCGGACGTCCGCCGGATTGACGTTGTCCGCGTACGTCCCGGAAGACGGCGGCGTCCAACCGCCGTCGATATAATTCAAGCGCGTCTCCATGCCGAGCCTCACTCCTCCTTGCCGATTATGTCTCATGCCTCCGGCAGCAGTCCCCACGTCCGCAGGATGCGGGACACCTCCCGCTTCTCCTCGGCGGCGAGCGGCGCGATCGGCGGCCGAACGACGCCGTTCCCGCGGCCCAGCTGCGCCATCGCCTCCTTGACGACGCTGACGTTGTCGCCGCTCAAGCGCCGCTCCCGAAGCCGTTCGAACGGCCGCGTCTCTTCCCATAGGCGCATCGCTTCCTCGAACCGCCCGAGCCGGAGCGCCTCCGCCATGGCGAGCGAGCGTCCCGGATCGACGTTGGCGAGACCCGATGTAAAGCCGACCGCCCCCGCGGCGTAAAAGAACGGCGCCCACGTCTCCGCCGTGCCGCAAATCCACTCCAGCGCGCTCCCGACTTCCCGCACCGCTTGCGCGAACGCGGGCAGATGGTTGACCGCGTATTTGACGCCGACGACGTTCGGAATGGCCGCCGCCTCCCGAAGCGTCGCCGCCGACATCCCTTCGCTGCGGACGTACAGCACGATCGGCAGCGACGTCGCGTCGGCGATCCGCCGGTAATAGTCGAGCACGCCGTCTTCGCGCTGGAACGGATGCGCGGGCTGATGAATCATCAGCCCGTCCGCCCCCGCCCGCTCCGCATGCGCAGCAAGGGCGGCGGCCGTCTTCGCGTCGTGACCGACGCCGACGACGATCAGCCCGCGGCCCGCCGCGGCTTCGACGGAAAGCGACGCGACGCGCTTCGCCTCCTCGACGTCGAGCGAATAAAACTCCCCCGTGTTCCCGCACGGATACAACGCGTCCAGCCCGCGGTCGATCAAGAAGCGGATGGCTTCGCCGAGCGCGGCTTCGTCGATCTCTCCGTCGAGCCGGAACGGCGTGACCGGGATCGCGTTCACCCCTCGAATGCGTTCTCTGAATCGTTCCCGTTCCTTCATGTTCTCCTCCTCTTACTCCGCCTTCTGGAACGCCATCCGCCCTCCGTCCACGACGAGGGACGCCCCCGAGACGAAGCGCGCCTCGTCGGAGGCGAGGAACAGCGCCGCGTTCGCGACGTCCTCCGGCGTGCCGAAGCGGCCGAGCGGATGCGACGCCAGCATCGTCCGCTCCTTCGCTTCGCGGTTCTCGAACAGCTGCAGATGCGCTTCCGCGAGCGGCGTCAGGATGAAGCCCGGGCATACATTGTTCGCCCGGATGCCCTGCCCGCCGAACTCGACGCAGATGCCGAGCGTCATCGCCTGCAGCCCGCCCTTCGCCGCGTGATACGGAAAGTGGCGCTGCTGCGTGCGAAACACATGCGTGGAGGAGATGTTGACGATGCTCCCGCCGCCGGCGTTCGCCATATGCGGAATGGCATGCTTGCAGCAATGCCAAGCGCCCTTCAGGTTCGTATTCATCACGCGTTCCCAATCGTCCTCCGTCGCTGTCAAGACGTTCGTATTGCCCGTCACGCCCGCATTATTCACCAGGACATGCAGCGCCCCGTACGCGCCGACCGCCTCCTCGACGACGGCGCGCGCCTCGGCTTCGCTTCGCAAATCCGCCCGGACGAAGCGGGCGTCCCCTCCCCGGGCGACGATCGCCGCGACGGTCTCCTCGCCCGTAGAAGCGACGTCGTTCACGACGACGCGGGCGCCCTCCTCCGCGAACCGAAGCGCGATGCCTCGGCCGATGCCGGAGCCCGCGCCGGTGACGACCGCCGTCTTGCCGCGCAATCTCATCGGACGGACGCCTCGGCTTCGTCCGCCGCTTCGAACAACCAATCCAAATCCTCCGCCTTGCCGGCTCCCGCGACGTCCCGCGCGCGCAGCGGCTGGTCCGCCTTCACGATGCCCGCGATCAAGTACGCCCCTTGCCCGAAGACGAGCCGATGCCGCCCCGCCTCGTACAGGAAAGCATGAATATTCACGCTCGGTTGGAAAAAGACGCTCACCCCGTTCTTCAACACCGGCGACAAGCCCCCGCGATCGTCCGCATGCGTGTTCTCCTCGAGATTCGGCACCTTCAGCCACTGCGGATCCGCGGAATTGAAATACCCGACAAGGATGCGGGCGGGCTCCTTCAATTCGATGTCGAGATGGACGCCGTCCCGAATCGCCGCGTCGCAGCTGAACCGGATCGCGATCGCGCCGTCCAGCTCCTCCGCCACGTTCGAAGCGAGCAGATCGGCGTCGGTAAACAGCTTGCTTTGCTTGCGCAGCGTGTACGTCTCCGCGTCCGGCGAATGAAGGACGAACGCCGCCGGCGCGTACCGTTCGATCGGCCGCCCGGATTCGATGACCGGCGTCGGCAGCCGACCGGCCCGGAGCGACTCCAGCCGCTGCAGGAAGACGTCGAACTCTGCCTCGTACAGCGGGAGGCAGTCCTTCCAGTGCCGATACGCTTCCCCATCGGGGAACGGCACCTTCCGCTGGGGCGTCTGCATGCTGTTGGCGTACAAGTACGTCCGCTCGGTCAGCTCCGTCAGCTTGCGGTACTGCGTAAGACTCTCTCGAAAATGCGGCACGGCCGCCTCCAGTCGCTCCGCCTGCGACGCATAATCGCCGGCGGCGAGCGCCTTGTACGTCAATATGTCGATCGCCGCCCGGACCTTATGCGTGTAAGCGCGCGTCATCAAGCCGATCGCCTCGATATCGGCCGCGAGCCGCTCGAACTCGTCGCGACCGCTCGCTGCGGACGAGCGCGCCCGCTCGATCGCCCGCTCCGCCTTCGCGGCGTGCCGTTCGACCGCCTCGATCACGTCGAGCGGCGTCTCCCCGATATGCGGCTCTCCCGCCAGCTCGCGCCTCACGAACACATCCAGCCGTTCGCCCTCCGGCGCTTGGCATTCCCACAGCTCCGCCCAAGGACGGTAGCGCTCCGGATTCGTCAGCTGGCTCATCGTCATGCCGAGGCTCATCGTCTGACGATTGCCCTCCGTGATGCCGAATCGCCGCAGCAGCCGCGGCGCGTTCTCCCCCGACGCCTCGTAGGCGTCCAAGACCGCCTCGCCCGCTTCGGCGGAGCCGTATCGTTCCGCGAGCTTCCCGATCCAATAGGCGCGCTCCGTCCGAGGATCCAGGTCCGGATTCCAGGCGTACCGGAACCACGCGGCGAACCAGATCCAATCCCGCTCCAATTGCAGCAGACGGGGGCTCGCCTTGTCGGGCGCGTACGGCCAATCCCAATAGAACAGCGGATACAGATGGATGCCGTTCGCCTCCAGACGGTACTTCGCCGCTTGCACGCATTTCTGTATGAAGCTCGGCGACCCGTACCGGAACGGCTCCAAATTCGCAAGGATATGCACATTGAAAAGGTGAACCGAATTCAGCGAGCTCAAATGCCGATGAATGTCCTGCCAACGGCCTCGCGGCGTATACGTCGTCAGCGACTCGCCGTTGTACTTGGCTTCCGTGAACAAATTCGCGTATTTCGGGATCGCGGCTTCCATCACCTTTTCCGAAGGAATCGCATGCGCCCTTACGATAATCGGCGGCAGCTCCTTCCGATCGAGATCCTTCAGCCCTTCGTTCACGCCCGTCAGAATCGTCTCGTTGAACCACTCGACGCCGTACAAAGCGCCTTGCAGCGCTTCCCCGAGGCAGACCATCAAGCCGACGTTCGGGAACGAACGGATGAACGCGGCGATCGACCGAATGTAATAGTCGCTCGTCAGCGGAAGCGGCTTCGGCTGATGCAAATCCAGCCCGTGCTTCTCGGCGAACGGCAGCGGAATATGAATGTTGTAAAATTTCAACACGAGCCAGATGCCGCGGCGGTCGCACTCCTCCGCCAGCCATCGGAACGTCTCCACGTTCAGTCGAAACTCGTCTTCGGTCACCTCGAGCGCTTCCGGATACTCCGGCAGTCGGACGAGCGAGGAGAACGGATGCCCGGACCACACGTACACGACGTTGCAGCGGTACTCCAGCAGCCGATCCAGATGCTCGATCCAGAGCGCTTTGTCGTAAAACCACGGAAACCGACCCGGCGTAATCGGGTATTCGTACGTGCGCCGCGGCGGCTCCACCTTCGTCAGCTGCAAGGGGACGACCGGTCCGCGCAGCTTCATGACGGGCGCGTCGCCGAAGGCGAGCTCGTCGGGCAGGGCACCGTGCGCCGCGACGACGGCAGCCAGCTCCTGGCAGCCGTATAAGGCGCCCGTGTCCCCGCCGCCGGCCACCACATACAGGTCGCCCGGCAGCCGCGCCAGATAGAACCCCTCGCCCTCCGGCGGCGCCGTATGGTACAGCAGCACCTCGCGTTGCTCCAGCTCGCGAATGAGCTCGTTCGTCCGGCGATCGCCGACGACGAGCTTCGGCCCTTCGACCCGCCGGTAGTCCGAGATCGACCACGTCTCCGCCGTCTCCTCGACGTCATATCCGGCCTCGCGCAGCGCCTTCCCGATCAAGGCGGCGCCGAACCGCAGCCGCGGCGCCGCGTCGGCGGATACCGATATCGTCGCTATCGTCGCTTTCGTCGCTTTCGTCGCTTCCGTCGTCGCATTCCTCATCGATGCCTTGCCCCCTCCGCCGTTCCTTGTTCTTATTGCGCGGACTTCCGATGCAGCTCGAGCAATTGCGTCAGTCCGGCTTGATTCAGCTCTTGCACGTACTGATTCCATACCGCGTCGTCGTTCACGTCGACCTGCCCCATGATCGCCTTCACGTAAAATTGCTCCGCGATATCCGTCACGCCCGTGATCAGGCTGTTCGCCGTCTCGCGATCCTCGGCGGACAAGTTGAACGCGGTGAACGGAACGAACGGCTTATCCTTGAACGCTTCCGATACCGCCAAGTCCGTCTGCCGATCTTCGTTCGACGCGACGTACTCCGGATCGGTGACGAGGAATTCGATGAATCCGGTCTTCTGGAACATCTCGTGTTTATCCGCCGCGCCGTTGCTGTACTGCGGCTTGCCGTCCACGACCTCGTACGTCTCGCCTTCCACGCCGAGCGTGTGGAACTTCACGCCTTCCGGCGACGCGGCCCAGTTGAAGTACTCGAGCAGTCGATCCAACCGCTCGCCCTCGACCTTGTTCGTCACGATCGGACCGTACGAGAAGAACGGCAGCTCGCGGTCCACGAAGCCCGGCTTGTCGCCCGTCGAGATGGTGACCGGCGCCCAATCCCACTGCGCCTCCGGCGTATCCTGCATCAGGTTTTGGAAATACGCCGCGCGCGTCGCGTAGTCGTACATAATGAAGGAGCGGCCGCTCACCCCGCGCTGCGTCCATTGTTCCGTCGTCATCGTCGGAAACTCTTTTTCGATCAAATCTTCCTTATACAACTTGTTGATGAACTTGAGCGACTCGCGGAATTTGTCCGTCGCCTGCGCGTACATCACTTCGTCGTTCGCGTCGGGATCGCGGTAGAAGCCTTCGAAGCCGTACCACATGTCGCCCGGCAGTCGGTAGGCGTTCACGGCGATGCCGATGACGCCGTCCTTGCCGCGGTTCGAGATCGGCACGGAATCCGGGTAGGCGGCCTTGATCGCCTTCAGCGCCGCGTACAGCTCGTCGAGCGTCTCCGGGAACTTCAGGCCGAGCGCGTCGAACACGTCTTTGCGGTAAATCCACGCCTTCGAATGGCTGCGGTAGTTTTTCGCCGGCAGGTAGTACAGCTTCCCGTCCGGATTTTGCGCGAATTGGGTGACGACGTTCCATTCCTCGTCGGTCCACCACTTCCGGTATTCCGACAGCGCGTCCATATGGTCGGAGAGCGGTACCAGGAAGCCCGCCTCGCCCCACCGCTTTACTTCCGCCTCGTGGTTCAAATTCGGGATATAGTCCGGATAATTGCCGCTGGCGAACAAGACGCTCAGCTTCTCCAAGCCTTCCGCCAGCGTAATGTAGTTCGTGTCGGTCTTGATGTTGAACTTCTCCATCACCAACTTGTCTTTCATCGTCGGGTTTTCGTCCGGAAGATTCTGATATTCGGCCACAACGTCGTACTCCAGCAGCTTCGGCGCCGCGTCCGCGGGCGCCGGCGCCGGATCTCCGGATGAAGCTTCGGCCGGGGTCTCCGAGGCTGCGCCGCCCGAACCGGAATCGCCGGAGCTGCAGGCCGATAAGACGAAAGACAGCGCGACGATCAAGCTGACCCATGCGGCGAACGTTCTCTTTTTTGGCATCACTACCAACCTCCTCATGATCTGAACCATCCCTTTCCCCTCCGCTATCGAGTTGCATCCTTGCGGGCTCCCTTCTCGGTGTCCGTCGGACCGTTGGCCGCAGGCGACCGGCGGCACCCCCTTTCCCTATTTTCAGCGCGTCAGCCCTTAAGCGAACCGATCATAACGCCCCGGACGAAGTATTTCTGGATGAACGGGTATAAAATGAGCATCGGCAGGATCGAAATGACGAGCGTGCCATACTTCAAGCTCTCCGAATTCGCCTGCGTTTGATAGTCGATCGGGCTTCCCTGCATCAGGTTCTGAATTTGCGATTGGAGCACGATTTGCCGCAGGATGAGCTGAAGCGGGTACTTCTCGTTCGAGTTGATGTAGAGCAGCGCCTGGAAATAAGAGTTCCAATGCTGCACCGCGTAGAACAGTCCGATCGTCATGACCGAAGCCATCGACAGCGGCAGCACGATGCGGACGAGTACCTGCATGTCGTTGCACCCGTCGATCTTCGCCGACTCTTCGATTTCCTTCGGGAAATTTTTGAAGAACGACAGCATGATAATCATGAAGTACGTGTTGATCGCCAGCGGCACGGTCAACGCCCAGAACGAATCGTACATGCCCAGCGAGTTGACCAGAAGAAATTTCGGGACCAAACCGCCGCTGAAGAACATGGTGAGCAGGAACATTTTCAAGAAAAAGGAACGAAAAGGCAGCCGGCTCTTCGACAACGGATACGCCGTCAACACCGTCATCGCCATATTGATGGCGGTGCCGAGCGCCGTAATGATCACGGAGTTCAGGAACGACTTCGGAATGAGGAAATTGCTGAAGATCAGCTTATACGCCGTCAAGTCGAAGTTGACGGGCCACAGAAACACGTTGCCGGCGACGATGTCCTTCGGTCCGCTGAACGAGATGGAGACGACATGGATGAAGGGCAGCAGCGTGACCAGCAGGACGACCGCCATCGTGACGTGCGTCGCGACATCGAGCAACCTGGACGATATGGATCGATCTCTTACCATCGCGTATCACCTACCATAAGCTTTCGCTCGTCAATTTGCGGGATGCGTAGTTCGCGCCGACCAAGATCAGCAGGTTCACGACCCCGTTGAACAATTCGACCGCCGTGCCGAAGCTGTAGCTCATATCGACGAGGCCGCGCCGGTAAATATAAGTCGACAGCACGTCCGCCGTCTCGTACGTCGCCGGGCTGTACATGAGAAGCACCTTTTCGACGCCGACGTCGAGCAGGCCGGACAAGCTCAGCAGCAGCATGACGACGATCGTCGTCTTCAGCGCCGGCAGCGTAATGTGCCAGATTTGCTGCGTGCGTCTCGCGCCGTCGATGACGGCGGATTCGTACATCTCCGGATTGACCTTGGAGAGGGCGGCTAAGTAGATAATCGATCCCCAGCCGAGCTTCTGCCAGATGTCGGACGTGACGAACAGCGTTCGGAACCAGTCCGCGTCCCCGAAGTAATATTTCGGCTCGATGCCGAACAGCGCGCCGAGGATGTTGTTGATCGCGCCGGACTCGGGCGAGAGGAGCATCTTCAGCATCCCGATGACCGCAACGGTAGAGATGAAATACGGCAAGTAGCTGACGGTCTGGATGACCTTCTTGTACAGCAATTGCCGGACCTCGTTGAGCAGAATGGCGAATAGAATCGGCGCGGGAAACCCGAAAATCGTGTTGTATACGCTCAGCAAAATCGTGTTACGCAGCAGCTTCCAGAAGTTCGGGCTCTCCACGAACGTAATGAAGTGTTTGAGGCCCGCCCAGGAACTGGTGAAGACGTTTTCAATATAGCCGACATTCGCGTTCAGCCGGAAATCCTTGAAGGCGACCAGGATGCCGTACATCGGCAAGTATTGGAACACTACGAAATAGACGAACCCCGGAACGAGCATCAACAATAGAAAACGATGCACCGCCACCTCTCTCCTCAACCGCCCCCACTTCCCGATCGAGGCCCGCTCGGGACGAATCGTAACCTGCTGCCGCAAATCCATCGCTTTCTCCCCTTCGCCGATTTCGCGGCCGCCTCGACGGCGCCGCCGCTCGATGCAAATGTAGCAGGGCATGGCGCGAAGCCGCAAGGTACATTCCCTTCGATCGGCACCCATCTCCTCGGAAAGAACGGCGAACACTCCATTCTTCCGGTCGGCACACGAATCTTACGATGATGTCCTTCCGGTTCCGTCCATGCCCTGCGAAGGCTTTGCGGACTCGTTATGGCTTAGGCTTCTATCCCGCGCTCGTCGAGGATGTCCTGCACCCGGACGCGCTCTCCTCCGTTCGCGGCGCTTCTGCGCATCGCCTCGAGAACGGCGATCGTCCGCACGCCCTCCTTGACGTCGGGGTACGGCGTCGCGCCCCGGTCCAACGCGTCGGCGAAATATTCGATGTAATTCTGATATTCGCCCGCGTGGTGGCTCTCCCCCTCGAAGCGGAAGTAATATCCATGAAGGTCGTCGAACGTCCGAACGTTCTTCCCCTCTCCGGCGAAGTGCGTATAATAATGCAGTCGAAAATATTCCGCTCGCGAGCTCCCCTTCGTCCCGCGCAGCGTACACTGAATCGTCGGCTCCGCGTCCCGGCCGAGCGTCGGCAGCGTATAGCTGCCCGAGACGACGCCGATCCGTCCCTCCCCGTCCCGCAGCAAAAACCTCATGTTGTCCCAAGCGTCGAGTCCGTAGCTGCGGCTCGTCTCGCTGCACCGTCCGTACCCGACGACCTCCTCGACCCCCGGTAAGTACCAGCGAACCAAGTCCGCCGCGTGAATCATGAAGTTGTACATCCAGCTGAAGCCCGCTTGCCGGCTCCACCCCTTCTCGAGAAACCAGCGCCCGTCGGTAATGTAATGCGCCTCGACCGTCTCGAGCTCGCCGTGCTTGCCGGCTTCGAAGTCCTCCCGCTGCCGCAGCATCGGCTCGAAAAACCGCGAGCTCTGCCCGACGAACACATGCTTGCCGGTCCGCGCCGAGAGCTCGATCAACTCCTGGGCGCCGTTCAGCGACAGCAGCAGCGGCTTCGTGCAGATCGCGTGCTTGCCGGCCTCGAGCGCCTGCTTCATATGCGCGTAATGCAGCTGATCCGGCGTATAAATCGCGATCGCATCGATCGCGTCGTCCTGCAGCAGCTCCTCGTACGACGTCGTCCACCGATCGAAGTCGAACTCGTCGGCCCGCGCCCGACAAACGTTAGGGTTCAGGTCGCACACTTGCCGAAGCTCCCAGCGATCGCTCCGCAGGGCGGCGGACATAATGCTTCGCCCTTCTCCTAAGCCAACGACGCCGAGCGTATACACTTGCTTTGTTGTCATGATCGTTCATCCCCTCGTCTATGAATCTATCCCCATTATAGGAAGGCGGGAGTAACGGGTCTCTACCCGATGTTGCGGAATAGTTAAGCGATTTTGCTGCCGGAAGCGATCCTAGACGAAGAAAATAGAGGAGGCTATACTGAGGGATAGATAAAGGAGAGGGGCGCGCGCGCGATGACGAATCCGTATCAACTGAAGCAGCTCGTTCCGCATCTGGATCCCGCATTCCCGTTCAACGTGTTCGACATCGTGCCGCCGGAGAAGCAAATCATGCATCTGCACTGGCATGACGACTGGGAGATCGTCTATTTCAGACAGGGCAACGCCGTCTTCCATATCGGATCGGAGCGAGTGCGCCCGCAGCCCGGCGATTTGCTCTTCGTCAACCGCGGCCTCATCCATACCGGCTTCGCGGAGGATGACGAGAAGGTGCGTTACGCCGCCGTCGTCTTCCATCCGTCTCTCGTCGCCGGATCGTTGACGGACGCCTATCATTTGCAAATCATCGGGCCGTTCGCCTCCGGGAAGAGCTTCTTTCCCATCCATATCGCCGCGGAGCACCCGCAGCATCCTTCCGTCGTCGCGCTCGTGGAGGACTTGATCGCCGAATACGACGCGAAAGCCAGAGGGTACGAGCTGGCCATTCGGTCTAAGCTTCATCTGCTGCTCATTCATCTGCTCCGCCACCACGACGTGTCCGACGGCCGCACCCGAGTGCACGGCTTCGACGAGGAGCTGTACGGCAGATTTAAGGAACTGATCGCCTACGTAGAGAACCATTATGCGGACAAGCTGACCGTGCAGCTCGCCGCCTCCATCGTCAGCTTGAGCGAATACCACTTCTGCCGCACCTTCAAGAAAATTACGGGCAAGACGTTCGTCGAATACGTCAACCTGCATCGCATCAACGCCGCCGAACGGCTGCTCGTCGACACGACGATGCCGGTGACGGAGATCGCCTACCGCGTCGGCTTCAGCAGCATTAACTACTTCAGCCAGATGTTTAAGCAATACAAGCGCTGCTCCCCGTCGCAATGCCGGAAGCGCCAGGGCGGCCATGAGGAGTGAGGACGCATCGCCCTTTTGCCGCCCCTTCTCCTCGACTTCCGTTCGCTCAGCCGCTAGTTCCTTCTTGCTACCCTTACCCCCGCCCCCCGCCGCCTACGTAGACAACTCTACCTGCCGCGCCCGAGCCCCGTACATTCTCTTTTGTCACTCCTTCTCCTCGACTTCCCTTCGCTCAGCCGCTAGTTCCTTCTTGCTACCCTTACCCCCGCCGTCTACGCAGAAACTTATCCCGCCGCCCCCGAGCCCGTACCTTCTCTTTTGCCGCCCCTTCTCCTCGGTTTCCCTTCGCTCAGCCGCTAGTTCCATCTTGCGGTCGCGGGGGTAAACTCCGTTTCATCTCGCCGACTCCCCCCCTTGCTAACTACCCTTACCCTCGCCGCCTACGTAGAAACTTATCCCCCCGCCCCCGAGCCCGTACCTTCTCTTTTGCCGCCCCTTCTCCTCGACTTCCCTTGGCTCAGCCGCATGGTAGCTGAGCCAAGGTAAACCGAGGACAAGGGGCCGCGGAACACTTATGCGATCCCTCGATCTTGCGATACTCCTCCCCCGATTTCTCTCCGATCAGCAAGAAGACAGCTGAGTCAAGGGAAACCGAGGACAAGGAGCCCCGGAACACTTATGCGATCCCCCGAGCTTGCGATACTCCTCGCCCCGATTTCTCTCCGATCAGCAAGAAGGCAGCTGAGCCAAGGGAAACCGAGGACAAGGAGCCCCGGAACACTTATGCGATCCCCAACGGCCCCGAACATACCGACAGCCGGTCCCTTGGGAACCGGCTGTCCTTGCCCTCCTGTTTACTTCGCGACAGACGCCGATGCCCCGACGACCTGCAGCGCCCCTTCGAACGTATACTCGCCGGAGCCGATGCGGATGACGGTCGCCCCGGCCTCCTCCCCGTGATATACCCATCCGTGCTCCGACGTCTCGGCGGCCTCGGCCGCGTTCCAGGCGCCGTCCACGACGACGTTCGACGCCGGCACGTATACCGTCGCCATGACGTTCGCCGGAATGGCGACCTGCAGCCGAAGCCGTCCCGCCTCCGACACGTCCCAAGACACCGCGATCGTTCCGTACAGCGACTCGTACGAGGCGCGCACCCAGCGCAGCGTTCCGCCGGGATGCGGCCGGATCAGAACGTTCCGGAAGCCCGGCGACGCCCGATCGACCTCGATGCCCGCCATGTACCGGAACATCCACTCCCCGACCGAGCCGAGGGAATAATGGTTGAACGAGTTCATGCTCGGCGTCTGGAAGCCCTTCTCTTCGGTCCATCCGTCCCACCGCTCCCAGATCGTCGTCGCGCCGTGCTTGATCGAGTACATCCAGGACGGGAACGTCTCCTGCTGCAGCAGCGCGTACGCCAGATCGAGACGGCCCGCGTCGGTAAGCGCCGGCAGCAAATACCCGACGCCGAGAAACCCCGTCGAAAGACGGCTGCCCCGCCGCTCGATGTCGGCGGCCAACCGGTCGATCGCGCGCGAGCGCAGCTCCTCCGTGAGCAAGCCGAATTGCAGCGCCAGCACGTACACCGTCTGCGTGTCGCCGTAGATGCGCCCCTCCGCGTCGACGAAGGCGCTCCGGAACGCCGCCGCGACGTCCCGATGCAGCGCTTCGTAACGCGCTGCATCATCAGACCGCCCGAGCGCTCCCGCGATGCGCGACATCAGCAGCGCGCTGTAAGCGAAGTACGCGGTCGCGAGCACTTCGTTCGGCGTGTCCGCGTCGATCGACAGCCAATCCCCGTAGTTGGCGTACCCTGGACGGACGAGGCCGTCGCTGTTCGCCTGCAAATAGTCGACCCACCGCGTCATCGCGTCATAATGCGTCTCCAATATCCGAACGTCGCCGTACATCAAGTACAGCGTCCAAGGAATGATGACGCCGGCGTCGCCCCAGCCCGGGTTGTCCGGGGCGAACCAGTTCAGCCTCGCGTTCCACATCTTGTGGCGGATCCAGCCCGCGTCCGGCGCGACGTCGGTGAACGCCCCGGACGGCTGTTGGCAGTCGATCATATCCCACATAAACTTGGTAAAGAACGTCGATACGTCCATGTTGTAGGAAGCGGTTCTGGCGAAAATTTGCGCGTCTCCGGTCCAGCCGAGCCGCTCGTCCCGCTGCGGGCAATCGGTCGGGACGGACAGGAAGTTGCCGCGCTGTCCCCACCTGATGTTCGAGTACAGCCGATTCACCATCGCGTCGGACGTCTCGAGGCGGCCGGCGACCGGCGTATCGGAGTGGACGACCACCCCGACGATCGCGTCCAAGGTCGGCTCTCCCGGATATCCGATCAACTCGACGTAGCGGAAGCCGTGGAACGTAAACCGAGGCTCGTACACCTCTTCCGCTTCGCCGCCCTTCAGGATATACCGTTCCTGCTGCACCGCCTTTCGCAAGTTGTCGAGATACAGCGTGCCGTCCGGATTCAGCATCTCCGCATGGCTGACGACGACCTCCGCGCCGCGCGGCCCCTTCACGGAGAGGCGCGTCCAACCGACCATGTTCTGTCCCATATCGAAAACGACGCTCCCCGAAGCCGTCCTCCGCATCCCGATCGGCCGCAGAAGCTCGGTCGCGCGGACCGGCGGCTCCAGCATCGACACGAGCCGGCCGTTGTAGACGGGCCGAATGTCGGGCGACTCCCACGCCGCGTCGTCGTAGCCCGGAGCATCCCAGCCCGTAAGCTCCAACCGGGCGTCATACGCCTCGCCCTTAATGAAGTCCGAGTACAGAATCGGTCCGCGCGCCGTCTTCCAGCCGCCGTCCGTGACGACGACGTCCCGCGTGCCGTCCGCGTAATCGATGTGCAGCTGCAGCAGGAAGAACGGACGCTCGCCGTAGACGTTCCGGCCGAGAAAGCCGACGGTGCCCGAATACCAACCGTCTCCCAGGATGACGCCGATCGCGTTGGCGCCGGGCCGCATCGAATCCGTCACGTCGTACGTCTGCACCTGCAGCCGCTTGTCGTAGTCGGTCCAGCCGGGCGCGAACTTATCGCCGATCGGCGCGCCGTTGACGCGAAGTTCGTATACGCCGAGCGCCGTCGCGTACGCGGTCGCCCGCGCGACCGTTCCGCGCGTCGTCACTTCCTTCCGAAAGTAGGGGGACGGCTGCAGACCGGCGCCTGCGCCGACATCGGCGACGTTCTCGGCGTCGGCCTTCCGCCCGATCAGCTTCGCTTTCCATTCGGCCCGCGTCAGCAGCCCCATCGTCCAATACGCCGGCTCGCTCCACGCCGACTCGCGGCCGCGCCGGTCCCATACGCGGACCTTCCAGTAGCAGCGCTGCTCCGAGCGCAGCGGCGCGCCGTCGTAGACGACGTGGACCGAGGCGTCCGATTCGACGCGACCGCTGTCCCACAGGTCGCCTTCGTCCTTCGCGAGCCGCTCCGGGCTGGACGCGACGAGCACGCGATACGCGCCCTGACGCGCGCGGCGCTCCGAAGCCGCGAGCCGCCAGAACAGCCTCGGCCGAGCCTCGTCGATCCCTAACGGATTGCGGACGTATTCCGTCTTGCAGTCGATGACTTGCAGAACCAATGGGATCTCATCCTTCCTTCGTCGCTTCGTGGAACAACGCCAGCTTGGCGTACATATCTTCCAGGGTGAATCGGGCATCGACGTACCGGTACACGCGGATCAAGCGCCCGCCGCCGTCGGCGGCATGCTCGTACGCGCCGTCGGCGCGAAGGCGCGGCGCGGGCCGCATGTCGAATTCGAAGGCATGGTCGTCCAGCAGCAGCGAGACGGCCGGCGAATCGCCGAGCATCCACATCTCGCCTTTCGGCCATGCCGGCTTGTCGCCCCACCGCTCGTTGAAGTCGACCAATTGCTCGAACAAGTACCGGCCGAGCTCGCCTTGCGGCCGCACCTTCGCGGCCAACTCCGCCAGGCTGACGCGGATCATCGAGTACACGTTCTTCGGCACCTGCCATAGCGGAATGCCGGAGCCGAGCACGACGTTGGCCGCGGCGATGTCGTTGCCGGCGTTAAATTCCGCCGCGCCGTCCGGATACGTCCCGCCGCCGATCCACACCGCCGTCAGCCGGTCCGCGATGCGCGGCTCCGACAAATACGCCGCGGCGAGATCCGTGAGCGGCCCGAGAAAGATAACGAACAGCGGCCGCGCGTCGTCGTCCCGCATCGCCTCCCGGACGATGAGGTCGGACCCCGGCGAGACGATCGCTTCGCGCTCGCTCTTCATCGCCGCCGGAGCGCCCGGCGTCGCGGCGTATCGGCCGTCCAAGCGCATCAGCCGGAGCAGCTTCTCGATCTCGCGGCAGGAGCGCTCCATCGAATCGGCGTCCCTCGCGCCGTAATGGGCGCCGATCAAACCGCGGATGTCGAACCGCGGCGTGAGCAGCGCATGCGCGATCGCGAACTGATCGTCCGCTTCGTTGGCCGCGTCCGTATCGACGATCAAGCGGAGGCGCTTCGCCTCCGGGACGCGATAAGGCAATATCTCGTTCAAATCCAACATATCCGACTCCTCCTCCTTCTCCCTTACCGCGACCGAAGCCGCGCGATTTCGAACTCCAGCGTAAAGCCCTCGGCGTCTCCCTTCGCGAAGCGGACCTCCGTGTCGCCGAACCGCTGCGACCAGCGGTCGGGCGGGCCGAGGAACGGCTCGATCGCCTCGCGCACCCGTTCGTCGCCGAGGAAATCGTCGGTCGCGAGCCATCGCCCGCTCCCGACCCGTCCGCTGCTCCGCCACGCCTCCGGCGCCAGCCAGCTCGCGATGACGACCAAGGCGCCGTCGTTCGCCTTCCGGCGCAGCCCGTCCAGCGTGCCGGGCGACAGCCGGGTGCCGGCCGCGACGATGAGCCGCGGAGCGCCCAGCCGCTCCTCCGTGACGGTTTCGTCGTAGACGAGCACGTTGTTCGACGGCAAGAAGAGCGGATGCACGCCTTGGCCTCGTCCCCATTCCCGCCCGTTCTCCAGCGGAAACTCGTCGATCGGCGTCTCCTTCTTCAGCCGATGCCGCGGGAAGTCGTAGCCGGGGATATGCATGCAGCTGCCGTGCGAAGGGATCGCGCCGCGGCTGAGCAGGTGCCAGACGTGAAAGACGCTCTGCGTCTCGACCGGCGCCTCGAGGCTCCGGTTCCCGAACAGCCTCGCGTTCTGGCCGTAATTGCTGTCGTCGGCGTGAACGAAAGCGATGTCCGCCTCCGCGTCGCGGTGCGACCAATCGAGCGGGTGGCTCGGCACGAAGCGGCGCGCGAATTCCTCCCATGCATCGCCGAACGCCGTGCGCCGGAATCGGCCGCCGCCTTCGTGCCGCAGCAGGCAGTCGATATTTTCCGCGAACAGATGCGTCGGCGCCATCAAGTACCCCATCCGCAGCGCGGAAGCGAATTCTTCCGGAGAATGGCCCGGAAACCCGGAGGTGCGCGTGAACCAAGGACCGACGTCCGGCCCCCATAGATCGGCGCAAATCCAGAGGTCCCTGCCGTACTGCTTCGCGGCGCCGAGCGCCGTCGCGAGCTGCAGCGGCTGGAACGACTCCTTCATCACCTTCGGGCAGACGGCCATCCCCCCGCGCGCCTGCACATGGAACAGCACCGAAAACACCTGCTCGGACACGAGCGGCGCCGATTCGGCGCGAAGCCCTTCGGCCTCCAGGATGCGCCGCACCGCAAGCGCCCGACGCTCGACCGCCGACGCGACGCGGTCGGACGCCTCCGCCAACGACAGACCGTCCGTCGCGCCCCAATGCGGCAGGAACGCATCCTTCCGATATTGCCCCGCATTGATCTGCAGATGCTCCGGCTCGTCGTAGAGCGCGCCCATCAGGATGCCGGCTCTCGCCGCCTCCGCCAGCGTCTCGTCCGGCACGTCGTACCGGTTCGTGCCCTCGACGTACGGGCCGTTAATGTTGCCGTACTCGTTCCCGAGGCACAGCCGCATCCCGGCCCGCGCCAGGTCGCGGATCATCTCCGATTGCCCGGCGAGGCTCGGGATCAGATGATGCACATAGAACGCCGCGCCCAGCTCCTGCATCGCCCGGACGAACTCGCCCGGAGTCGGCGCCGGCTCCTGCGACGGGTAGACGATGCCCGTGCCGGTGCGCATGATGTCATCCGACCGCTCCTTCGCCCAAGGGTCGTGCCAGGCGACGACGGGCCCTTGCAGCCCGAGCGTCGGCTGATTCGGCCGCGTCTTCGGTTCCGACATTCCCGTCACCTACCCTCTCAAGAACAGTTCGATGACCGGCACCGCGACGTCCGGCTTCTTCACCGGCAGGGCGAGCGTCAACGTATCCTCCGGCCGCCCCTCGTTGAAGGCGCCCGCCTCCATCGTCATCTCCTGCTTCCCTTCGGTCATGCGAATTTCGGAGCCGTCGTTCAGCAGCTGCGCGTATTCCACGCGGCCGGAGAAGCCCGGCAGATGCAGATGCTTGAACGGCCAGCTGAAGACGTGCAGATATAATCGATTCGTGTCCGGGTTGTACGTGAGCCGGCAATCGGCCGGGCACGCGAATGCGTCGGGAGCGGCGGTGCAGCCGTAGATGGAGCGGTTATGCCGCCTCATCCAAGCGCCGATGCCCTTCAGCCGATCGACGGCCCGCTCGTCGAACTCGCCGCGGCCCGTCGGGCCGACGTTCAGCAGCAGATTGCCCCCTTTGGCCACCGTGTCGATCAGCATCTTCACGAGCTGATCGACGCTCTTCCACGTCTCTTCGTCCCGGTAATAGCCCCACGACCCGCTGAACGTGTGGCATGCCTCCCAGACGACCCGCCGGCCGTCGACCTCGATCCATTTCCGAGGCTGGTACTGCTCCGGCGTCGTAATGTCGCCGCCGACCTGCAGCCGGTCGTTCAGCAGAATGTTCGGCTGCAGCTCCCGAATGAGCTTCACGAGCGCTTCGCTCCGCCATTCGTCCTTCCCCTTGCCGGGGAAGCCTTCCAGCGACGGAATCGAAAAATCGAAAAACATGAGATCGATCTTGCCGAACTCGGTCAGCAGCTCCCGCGTTTGGTTGAACATATATTCGACGTAGCGGTCGAAGCGTCGTTCGGAATCCTTTCCCACGAAAGTCTTGTCGTACCGCAGCGGATGCTTGACGTCAACCGTATAATCCGGGTGATGCCAGTCGAGCAAGGAATAATACAATCCCGGATGGATGCCGCGCGAGCGGAACGCCTCGACCATCGGCTTCAGCACGTCGCGCCCCGCGGGCGTATTCGGCGCCTTATAAACCGTATATTTCGAGTCCCACAAGCAGAAGCCCTCATGATGCTTCGTCGTGACGACGAAATATTTCATGCCCGCTTCCAGCGCCAAGTCCGCCCACAGCTCCGGGTCGTACAGGTCGGGATCGAATCGCCGGAAGTATTTGTCGCGATAGGCCTCGGCGCTTAGAAACTCGCGCGACTGCAGCCATTCGTGTCTCGCCCCGAGCGAGTACAGCCCCCAATGAATGAACATGCCGAAGCGGCTTTGCGTGAACCAGGAGCTGTCGCCGATCGTCGGCCTTACGTCCAGTCCCATTCTCTCTCCTCCGTCCGAACGTCGATTTGGAAACGCTTCACATAAGGAAAAGTATAAGCCCGCCCGCAAGACGAGGTCTCTATTCGATATTGCTGAAAAGTTAAAGTTTCTTGCTCACTCGCCGGACGCTTTCGCGGAATCGCGGAACGCTTGGGCCTGTTCCCGATACGCCGTCGGCTGCAGCCCCTTGACCCGCTTGAACGCCCGCCGGAACGACTTGTCGTTGCTGTACCCGACGCGGGCCGCGATGTCCTGGACGGGTTCCTCCGTCGTCGCCAGCCATTCGCAGGCTTTCTCCATGCGCAGGTTCTCCAAATAGGTCGAGAAATTATGGTTAATCCGGTCCTTGAACAGGAAGGAGATATAGTTTTCCGTCAATTCGAAATGCGCGGACAACGTCGACAACGACAAATTCGCGTCGTCGAAATGACGCTCCACGTACGCCAGCATCTCATGAATGAGCTCATGACCTTGGTCCTTCTTCTGCCGCGCCGCGTACCGGTGCAGCTCGCGCAGCAAGCCGGACAACGAAACGAACGCCTGCGGCGCGTCGTCCGGGCCGAGCCGCTCCATCGATTGCTCGACGGAGCTTCGCAGCGCCGCGTCGTTCTTCTGAAGCTGCCCCGCGACTTTATATACGGTGCCCTTCATCTCCAGAACGAGCTGCTGCTTGCTCTCCGCGGACAGCTTCCGCTGCCGGAAGTTCCCGTCGTAGACGTGCTCCAGCAGCGCGTCCAGCGCGCTCTCTTCCCCGGCCTTCACGGTTTGCACCAGCTTGCTCTCGATTTCCAACGGATAATAATATTCGTCGGACAGCTCCATCCGCTCCGCCCACGCGACGCGATTCGGCTCCGCGAAGTCCAGCGTGCCGATCGCCTCGTAATACGACTTCCAGCTGTCAGCGAGGCGCGGCTGCGGAGCGCCGACGGCGAACCGGACATTCATGCGGAACTTCTCCGTGACGAAATAGACGAGCCGTTCCAGCTTGCCCGCCAGCGCCGAATCGGGGGCCGCGTCCGCCTCCGAGGAGCAAATCAGGAACGCGATCGAATCCTCGCTCAGGTCGTGCGCGAAGACGGAGCCGATCGCGTCGTTCGCCAAGTTCTTGATCACGAACGTGTTGAAGTGGAGCTCTTGCAAGATTTCGTCCGTTATCGCGCCCCCGTACTTTTCGATTCGCGCCACGGCCCATAGGAAGCGGTCGCCCGTAAGCGCCAGCTTCGCCCGTTCGGCGAACGTCTTCGCCTCTTCTTCGCTCTTGAATTCCCCCCGCATCGCCTTCTCGATACATACCGTCCGCAGCATCGGCAGCTGCTGCTCCATCACGCTCTTCAAGTCGTTATGGCGATTCGCAATGTTCCTGTACGTATTCAAGATGTATTCGAACTCGTCTTCCTCGTGCTTGCGCTGCACCTTGCCGGACTCCGTCAGCTCGCGCAGCAGCCGGGTCAGCGGCTTGCGGTTCCGATAGGACAGGTACAAGGCGGTCAGCGCCCCGGCCAGCAAGGAGATCGCCGTAATCGACAGAATCGTCTGCCGAATATAGTTCAGCTTCTCCAGGAACACCTCTTCCGGAATGATAGAATAGTACGCCCAGTTGGAGTATCTCGATACCGTGGAGGTGACGTAGTATCGCTCGCCTTCGAACGTCAAGTACCCGTTCCGCCGCTCCGAGGCGAGCACCGCTTCGATCGGCGGCATGGCGCCGGCGTCCGTCGAAACCATGAGCGCGCGTTCCGCGTCGACCGCGAACGCCCAGCCGCCCGTGTTGTTCGTCAGCGGCAAGAGCAGCTCCCGGATTTTCGCTTCGTCGATGTAGACGACGACGGCGCCGTTCGACTGCCAAGACATGCCGAGGTGAATCGGCGCCGTGAACGCGACCGTCTCGTACACCCCGGCGGCGCCTTGAACGATCGCCGGTTCGTGGAAGCTGTAGCCCGGTCCCGTCATTTTCGCCGACCATTCGTCATAGGACAAATCGCCGTATTTCAGGAAATGCTCGTATTCCTCGCCCCCGTGGAAGATGCCCCGCGTCGTCAGCACCGTATCCGACTTCTTGAAATGCAGCAGGATGTCCTTGACGTACACGTTCAAATACTGGTGGCTCGCCAGCTCCTTGGAAAGCTCCATCAACTCGTAATGGTTCTGATCGGTCAGCGGCAGCTTCACGTTCGCGAAACGCAGCACGTCGCTGTTGACGGTGAGCCGATTCGCAATGCCGAGAATGAAATTGAGCTGTTCGTCGACGATCTTGCCGGATTGATCCAGCATCGCGAGGCCGGTACGCTTCGCTTCCGCCTCGATCGCGTTCAAGGTTTGGAAATGCACGTACGCACCGATGACGATCGGAATGATCAGGATGAGCAAATACGAAAATAACAACTTGTAGAACCCGTTAAACCGCTTCTTCGTTCCCTGTCTCATAAGACGCCCCCGATTCAAAGCGTTCTTCGCGATACCCCCACCTTAACAGGACTTCGTAGGCCGAACAAGCGCCCAGCGCTTCAATTTATCCCCAAATTAGACGAGAAGCTCCCGCAGGCGCAAGGTACATTTCTTATGTCGACACCCAAATCCTTCGTTCCGACTTGGCGAATAAGAAAAAGAAGGAGCGACGCAGGCGACGGTGGGCTCCTCTTGACGTTATTCGGCAATCCGCCATCTCCGTATTGACCACGTGGTCGATGGTGAATATAATGAATTCATAGCGCATTGACCACCCGGTCAATGCATGCTTAAGAGGAGAGAGGAGGAGGACATTGGTCGAGGACAAGAGGAAGCTGATCATGGACATCGCCCTGGAGCATTTCGCGGCGTTCGGCTACGAGAAAACGTCGACGAATCAAATCATTCATCAAGCCGGCATTTCCAAGGGGATCTTGTTTCACTATTTTTCGAGCAAGAAGCAATTGTATGCCACCGTGCTCGATCATGGACTGGAGCGCGTCGCTTCTTTCATGAAGGACGCCTTGTCGGAGCTGCCGACCGACCTGTTCGAATGCATCGTCGGCATGAGCCGCGCGAAGATGAACTTTTACTTGCACGAGCCCGCGACGTATAAGCTGCTCGTCGGCGCATTCTCCGCTCCGATTCCGGAGGAAACGGCGGATCTGATCGCGGAGCGCCGGCGCCTGATGGCCGCTCACATGTCCGTCTCGTTCGAGAACGTCGACATGTCGAAAGTAAGAGCGGGCGTCGACCCTTCCCAAGCTTTCGACTTGGTTACGAGCGTCGTGAACTTGCTTAGCACTCGGTTCATCGAGCGGCATCGGGAGCGTCCCGACAGAGGGTTGGAGCTGCTGGAGCCGTTCCTCGAACAAATCGGGCAGTATCTCGAGATGATCGAATCGGGTATTTATTCGCCACTTAATAAGGAGGGAAACAAACGATGACCTTCGAAAGAAAAATAAGCAAGCTCTACAAGCTTGACGAGCAGGCATGGATGCGCCACGCCAGCCCTTGGAGCGTATGGACCCGAAATACGGTGCTGCCGATCTTGATCGCAGCCTTCTGGAGCAGGGAATGGCTCGGGTACGGAGCGGCGGTTCCCGTCGCGATCGCCGTCCTCTGGGCCGCGGTCAATCCGCACATCTTCAAGCGCCCGGCCTCTCTCGACAATTGGGCGTCCAAATGCGTGCTCGGCGAACGCATCTGGTTGAATCGCGACAGCGTTCCCGTGCCGGCCCGTCATGCGAGGCTGCCCCATGTGCTAAGCGCCGCGGCAGGCGTCGGCGCGGCGCTTGTGATCGTCGGCGTCTTCCGGCTCGACCTGTGGATGACGCTGCTCGGCGCGGCGTTCGTGTACGCCGGCAAGCTCTGGTTTCTCGACCGGATGGTATGGCTCTACGAGGATATGAAGGGCCATGAGGCGTATCGGGAGTTGGGCAAGGCGCCTTCGGGCACGCGGTAGTGCCTCGACGCTGCTAAAACCCGTAAATCGTCATGCCGCCGTTCAATAGTTTCGTTATGCCGAGGATTATACAGAAAAAAAAAGCAGCGTTAGCCTACTCGCGGCTGACGCTGCTCTCTTATGCAATGCCGGGCTTCAGTCGCCCCTCGCCGCTTGCTCGGCTTTATAAATTTCGGTCGCCTGCTCGATCAAATCCGCGCCGCCTTCGGCCAAATATTTCGCCTTAAATTCCTCGTACAGGGCGTCGAGATCGCCGCTCGACGTAATGGCGATCGTGCGGAACTCCTTTTCCATATCGTCGAGAATCGTGCCGCGTTCCTTCTGCACGTCGGGCAAGCCGAAAATATAAGCGTCCTCGAGCGTGTGGTCCAACACCATCTGCCGCGCTTCCCGCGTGATGTCGTTGTAGAGCTGTTCGCGGAGGCCCTGACTGCCGCGGTTAATGATGACGGAGTACATGTATCCGCCGGCGTCGCGCAGCTTCACCGCGTCGTCGAACGGCGGGATCCACTCGAATTGCCCGCTTGCGTTCCACTTGTAGTGCACGTTCTCCACGCCGGCCCAGGTCAGCCGGTCGCCTTCGACGGAGACGAGATAATCGAGCGCCCGCATCGCGGCTTCCGGGTTTTTCGCCGCGCTGGAGATGACGGTATACGCGCCGCTGTCCTCCATCACCGGACGCACGTGGCCCCCTTGACCGTTAGGACCCTTCAAGTACGTGTACGCGAATACCGGCTTCGGCTCTTCCACGTAACGGGTGAGCCAGTTCTGCGTCGTGCCGTCCGCGTTGAAGTTATACGCTCCGACCTTGCCGTTCCACAGCTTCTCGAACGATTGCAGCGTCGGCACCGTGGCGAATTCCGGATCGATCAAGCCTTGCTGATACAGCTTATTGAGAAACTTCACCGCGTCCAGATATCCCGGCGCGAGCAGCCAAGGCGTCAGCTTGCCGTCGATCGTCACGTAGCGGCCTTGCGGAACGCCGTGCGCCGCGAAAATTTGCTCCCACGTCTGGCGAACCTCCACCGCCGCGCCGAGACCGATCGTATCGTTGAGGCCGTTGCCGTCCGGATCGTCGTTCACGAACGCCTTCAGCGTCCGCTCGAATTCGTCCAACGTCGTCGGCACCGGCAAGCCCAGCTTGTCGAGCCAATCCTTCCGAATCGCCAGCGCGTTGCCCTCGAACCACATGTCCGGAATGCCGTACGTCTTCCCGTCGATGTAAGCCGGGCCTTGCAGCAGCGCGCCTCGGTTTTCCATCATGTTCGGTCCGTGCGACTTCAGCAGATCGTCCAGCGGCATGATGACGTCGTTGTCGACCAGCTCCTGCAGCTTCGCCTTCGTGACGCGGAAGATGTCCGGCGCGTTGCGGCTGACGATGAGCGTGTTCAGCCGGTTCTCGTAATCGTCGGACACGACCGATTCCACCTGCAGGTTGACGCCGGATTGCTTGCGAATCTCTTGAATGACGAGATTGTCCTCGGGGAAGTTGGTCGCTCGGCTCATGAGCGCCGTCACCGTCGGCGCTTCCGCCGGCGCCTTCGAGGCGTCCGAGGTACCGCCGCTCGGCGCCTTCGCGCCGCCGTCTCCCGAGCCGCTCGCGGCGGGAGCGCCGCCGGAGCCGCCGGAGGAACCGTTGCAGGCGGCCAGCGCGAGGACCGCCGCCAATACGCACAAACGGAGCGTCGCCAGGTTGAACGTTCGATTCATTTTCATCGTAACCCTCCTCATGATTCGCCTTCTCGGCCGTTCGCTGCTCTCTATCGTTGGAATCCCGACGCTTACCCCTACCCCTTCACCGAGCCGATCAACACCCCCTTGACGTAATACTTCTGAAGGAACGGGTAGATCAGCAGCATCGGCAGAATGGAAGCGACGATCGTCGCCATCTTGACCGATTCCTCGGAGATGTTCGCCATCGCGGCGCTGTCCGACGCTTGGATCGACCGGGACGATTCCATGGCGCTGAAATTCAGCATGCTTCTAAGGAATACGGTCAGCACTTCGTTGCTCTGCGAATGGATGTACAAGACTGCGTCGAAGTAAGAATTCCAGTGGAACACGCCGTAGAACAGCGCCACGGCCGCGATCACCGGCAGCGAGACCGGAACGACGATCCAGAACAACGTCACGATCGGCGTCGCCCCGTCCATGTTCGCGGACTCCTCCAGCTCGACGGGAATGCTTTGGAAGTAATTTTTCATGATGAAAAAGTTCCACGCGCTAATCGCCGAAGGGACGATCAACGCCCACAGCGTATCGACCAGGCCGAAGCTGTTGACGAGCAAATACGTCGGGATCATGCCGCCGCTGAACAGCATCGTGAAGAAGATGAACAGCGTCAGCGGCGTCCGCCACAGAAACCTGCGAATGGACAGCGGATACGCCAGCGTCGCGGTCAGCAGCACGTTCAGGAACGTGCCGACGAACAGACGGAACAGCGAGTTGCCGTACGCCTGGAAGATGCCGGAGTTTTGAAACATCATCGCGTAGGAATCAAGCGAGAAGCCCTTCGGCAGCAGAAAGATGCCGCCCCCCATCGCCTGTCTCGGATCGCTGATCGAATACATCAATACGTGCCAGAACGGGTACAGCGTCAAGAAAGTCAGCGCGATCAACGCGCCGTTCAGCGCCCAGTAGCCCGGCTCCGGCCTTCGGATCGTTCCCATGTCGTCCCCCCTTAGATCAGACCGCTATCTTTGTCGATTTTCTTCGCGAGAACGTTCGTCAGCAACACGAGGACGAGGCCGACCGTCGATTTAAACAACCCGGACGCGGTCGCGAGATCGTATTTGGCTTCCTCGAACGCCAGCTTATATAAGTACGTATCCAATATTTCGCTGACCTCGTACACGATCGGGTTATAGAGCGCATACACCTGCTCCAGCCCGGCGTTCAGAAAGCTCCCTACGTTGAAAATGAGCAGAATGACGATCGTCGTCCGCAGACCCGGCAGCGTGATGTGCCAGATTTGGCGCCATTTCTTGGCGCCGTCGACCTTCGCCGCCTCGTACAGATGCGGATCGATCGTCACGATCGTGGCCAAGTACAGCACCGTTCCGAAGCCGGCCTCCTTCCAGATGCTCGACGTAATGAGCAGCCCTCGGAAGTACTCGCGGCTGGCCATCAAGTTCGCGACCGCGTCGCCGTGGCCGAACCACATGGCGATCTCCTTCGCGACGCCGGTCGTCGGCGAGAGGATCGCGTACAGAATGCCGCCGATGACGACCCACGACACGAAGTGCGGCAGGTAGACGCTCGTCTGCACGAACTTCTTGAACTTCACGTTCCTGACTTCGTTAATCAGAAGCGACAGGAGGATCGGCGCCGGGAACACGAACAACAGCTGATAGGTCGCGATGATGATCGTGTTTCGCAGGGCGCGCTGAAAGCCGGACATCCCGAACAGCGTCCGAAAATTTTCGAACCCGATCCACTCGCTGGCGAATACGCCTTTATAGATGTTGTAATCCTTGAAGGCGATCGCGACGCCGTACATCGGGCCGTAATGGAAGACGAGGAAAAACGACAATCCCGGCAGCGCCATGAAGTACAGCCATTTGTCCTTCTTCATGATGTCGAGCGTGCGTCTCGTTCGACCGACCTGACTCGCTGCATCCGCTTGACTCACGCGTTTCGTCTGACTTACCAAAGGCTCGATCTCCTCCGTTCCTTGCGTTCTTGCCCTCACTATACCCGCACTCTTCGCCGGCGAACAACCTTCAAGATTCCGCGGTGCCTACAATTTTCTTCGACGTCGCTTCGCCGCCGGCTCCTCCCGCACCCTACACGATTCTCGTTCCCTGCACGATTCTCGCGCCGCGCCGGGCCGCGCCGCCCCGCCCGCAATGCAAAGAGGCTGCCCTCGAAGGGACAGCCTCTCATCCAACGCTATCGAATATGCACGTAGATATACTCTTCGTCGTCCACCGACACGTCGTACTTCTCTACCGAGACCTCGTAGGCAATCGTCCGCGTCGCGGGATCGACGACCATCTGGCCGGTCTTCACGTCGAATTCCCACTGATGCCACGGACAGCGAACGATTTCGCCTTCGCACTCGTACGCGAAGTCGCCCGGACCGGACGACGTGACGAAGGCGGTCGTCACGCCCGTGCACAGCGCCGCCCCTTGGTGCGGGCATAAGTTTCGCAGCGCGTAATACCGGCCCTGCACGTTGTAGACGCCGACGCTGCGACTTCCCGCGTCCACGATTTTTTTCCCGCCGGGCGGGATGTCGCCGACCTTCCCTACGAGGTACTTCGTCATGCCGACGCTCCCTCCGTTTCGCTCCTCCGCGCCGGCAAGCCGTACAGCTCGGCGGCGTTCCGGTAGAAGATCCGGTCCCACATTCCGTCGTCCATCTTCGGGAACGACTTGAACGGGTTGTCGAAGTCCCAGTGCGGATAGTCGCTGGCGAAGAGCAGGTTCGTCTCCGCGAACATCGACTTCATGAGCGGCAGGAAGAGCGATTCGTCCGGCGGCAGCTCGATCGGCTGCGACGTGAATTTCACATGCTTGCGCACGTATTCGCTCGGCGGCTCCTTCACCCACGGCGTCTGGCTGCGAAGCGCCTTCCAATCCTGGTCCATCCGCCAAATATACGGCGCGATCCACAGCATGCCCGCTTCGATCATAACGAATTGCAGCGTCGGGAACCGGTCGAACACGCCCTCGAAGATCATGCTCGCCAGATGCGCCATCATGATTTGCGTGCGCGCCATCCGGTATTCGATATAGTGATTGACGTGGCCGGCGCCGGTCGGCGGGTTGTTGATGCCGATGCCCTCCATGCTGACGTGCACGGCGAACGGCAGATTATGCCGGACGCACGCTTCGTAGATCGGATAATAAAACCGATGACCGTAAGGCTTCTCCGCGCCGTTGGACGAGATGACTTGCACGATTTGCGGATGGGAACCGACCCGGTCGATCTCCTTCGCCGCGAGCAGCGGGTCCTGCTTCGGGATCATGACCGAGCTCTTGATGCGCGGGTCGTTCGCGAGGTAATGGTCGATGCCGTAATTGTTGTAGGCCGTGCACAGCGCCGCCGCGTAATCCGCGTCCGGCGTCGTCTGAATCGCGTAGTCGCCGAGACCGGTCAGAATGGCGTGTTCGATGTTGTATTTGTCCAGATGCTCGGTTTGGAAATAAGCCAGCAGGCTCGAAGCCTTCCCGTCCTGCGGGAAGCTTTGGTCTTGCATGATGCCCCCTTTCGCCCCGTTCAAATACATCGCCCCTTGCGTCGGGAGCCGCATGCCGAACGTGTCGATTTGTTCGCGGTAATGGCGCGGCAAGTAGGAGAGTACCTCATCTCTCGCCGTAGGCATATGAATGTCGCAATCGATGATCGACAGCCGCTTCCTGCCTCTTCTCGGGGTTTCCTGCGTCGCTGCAACGCTTTCCATTTTTTGACCTCCTTCGAATATAACGATACGTTAATGGTACAGCGGAAAAAGGTGCGAGTGAATACACAATTCAATTCACTTCTTTCACATTTTTGCGCATCGAGCAGCTCGGAACGAACGAAAGGAGACAGGCGCCCGAACGCGGCGCTCCGTCTCCCTTCACAGCCGTTCCGTATCGTTCCTCCGCACGCTTACGCCTTCCGCAGCGCTACCGGCGTCACGCCCTCCATCCGCTTGAACGCCCGGGTGAAGGACAACGCGTTGGCATAGCCGACCTCCCGCGAGATGTCTTGGATCGGCGCGCCGGATTCGAGCAGCAGCAGCTTCGCTTCCGCGATGCGCCGCCGCATCAAATAATCGACGAAGTTTTCCCCGAATTGCTCCTTGAACGAGCGGCTCAGCGTCTTGCTGTTCATCTCGAACTTGTCGCTCAGCATCGCGAGCGACAGATTCGGGTCCGCGTAATGCCGGTCGATATACGCGCGCACCTCGCCGAGCACCGCCGCTCGGCCGTTCGCCTCCCGCAGGTCGGCGAATCGCTCGCCCGCGGCCTTGAGCAGCGCGCGGATCGACTCGCCTCGATCCGCCGCGAGCTTCGGCTCCCGCAGCCGGCGTTCGAGCGCTTCGTCGAACTCCTCGTTCCAGACCGCGGCGAACTCGTCGGACAGCTGGGCGACCTCCCGGCGGACATGGTACAGCAAGCAATGCAGCAGCAGCTCGACCCGATCCTCCGGCACCAAGAGCTTTCGAATGTCGTCGAACCAGCCGTCGAGCGATTCCCGCCAGCCGGGCGCGGCGAGCCGGAACGCTTCGGCGAGATCCCGCGCCGTAGCGATCAACCCCATATGGCTGGAGCGGTCCGCACGGTCGAGCGCTCCGTAGCCGATGACGCGGTTCCCGCCCAAGGCATGCTTGTATTTCAGCATGCGGCGCGCCTCGCCGAACGAATCGCAGATCGCCTTCGCCTTCGTCACGGCGGCGCCGACCCCGATCGTCGCCGTAATCTTCAGGTGACCTTCGATCCAGGCCAACGCTTCCCGAAGGCCCGCCTCGACCTCCTCCGGCGACGGCGCCGACCCGCCGTTCGCCGGGTACAGCAACGCGATCTGATGCGCCGCCGCCCAGTCGGCCCACGGCGCCGGCCGGCGCCGGGCCGAAGCGGATTCGACCAAGACGTTATACAACGCGAATTTCAGCAGCGATTGGTCGCGGTCGCTAAAGCGCGCGGCGAACCGCTCGGGATCGTCCAGCTCCGCGACCGCCGTCAAGTACCCTCCGGCGTCCGCATGCCAGCCGTGCGCGGCCAGCTGCTCCCGCGCCTCCTCCTCCGAGCCGGCGAAGCCGCCCTCTCGCAGCTCCGCGAACAACAGCCGCCGCTTGAACGAAGCCAGCTCCTTGTGCCGCTGCTCGAACTCGGTCGACTGCTCGATCATCTTCTCGAGCACCTGCTCCACGAAGCCGAATTCGTCCTTGGCCCCCTTCGCCCCGGCGGGCAGCTTCGCGTCGGAGACGAGATGATCGAGCTTGGCGACGATCGCTTGGATCGGGCGGTAATTTTTCCTCGTGGCGTAAATCATCCAGAGCATGCCGATGACGATGACGATGAAACCGATTACAATATATAGGACGACCAACGTGTCCAGAATGCCCGAGACGACGCCTTCCCGATAACCGAGTCGAATCGTATAACCGCTGTACTCCGAACGGGAACTTGCGTCGATCTTCACGCCTTCCGGCCCGGACGAGAGCATCGGGTTGCCTTCGGCGTCCGACATCGCGAGGTACGTGCTGTTCGGGTCGGACAGCCGCTGCGCCAAGCGCAGCAGATCGCTCTGTTTCACGTTCATGACGATAAGGCCCCCGGCTTCCCGGAACACCGGGATCGTCCGCGTCAGCGTAACGACCCGCTCCGGCTGCTGCTTGTCGAATTCCCGGTAGTCCCGAACGCCGGTCCAGGTCGTCGCGTCGATATTGTCCGCCTCGAGCGCCCGGCGGATAAACTCCCGGTCCCCGAACCGCTCGAACGTCGACGTGACGTTCATCGACTGCACCGATCGGTCGGAGAAGCGATAGATGTAGATAGAGTCGATCAGCGGGTACGCGACCTTGAAATCCCGCAGCATGACGGACAGCTCGTAGGTGCTGTAATATGAGTTATGCGTCGGGTTGAGCCGGGTCAGCACGATGAATCGCGACTTGTCGAGGAGATCCGTATGCAGCACATCCTCGAGCGCCTTCAGTTCCCGGTCCATCGCGGCGTTGACGAACTTCGCCATGACGAGGCTCTCCCGCTTGATCGCTTCCCGGGACAAGTACATCGAGCCTAGCAGCAACGCGATGACCAACACGGTGAACGCGGAAAAGAAGATGGGCAAGTAAGAAACGAGCAGCTTCCGGTAATAACCATGATGCTTCAACCCGATCGCCCCCTTGATCAACCGGCCGCCATGCGGCGCCGGTGTCCCCATTATAACCGATCCGCGGAGTATGCGGGACCTGTTGCGGCCCGCTTTCCGTTTTTTGTCCTTATTGCTGCGGGGGTGCGCAGGACGCAACCATGTTTTACCTCTAGACTACAAGAAAGAGCCGGGGGAACGAAATGCACTTTTCGCGCCGAAATTTTCACTTTCTTGCGTGGGAGGTTTCGTCGCTTTTTCGTTGACAACGCTTGCGAGGGGACGTAGCATGAGGAAGAATCCAGTCTTCGGAGGGAGGGCGCCTCGTGATCGCCGACCGCGTGCGCGTGCATCACTGCATCTTCGCCGGACCGCAGCCCGGCTTCATGATGTCGGAGCAGATCAGCAAATACAACGCGTTGCTATCGATGGAGTCGGGCAGCTTCGAATACGAAATCGGCGACCGGACGGGCGTCGCCGCGTTCGGCGACCTGGTGTTCTGCCCGACGGGCGTCAACTTCAAGCGCCGCGCCCTGTCGGCCGTCAGCTTCCATCATATTCAGTTCGAGCTTACGCCCGATCCGGACGACGCTCGGCCCCCGCTGCTCCCGGAGGTGCATGTGAAGATCCGGGATACGAACCGGCTGCAATCCACCTTCTCGTACCTCAAGAAGCTGCAGCGCAGCCGCTTCGCGGACTCGCCCGAGGCCCGCTCCGCCCGCGACCGGCTCTTCGCCGACCTGCTGCTGCTGTGCGAGCTGGAGTCGATGCAGACCGACGCGGCGCGGCGACCGATCGATCCGCTCATGCAGCGGGCGATGGATCTCATCCAGCGGGAGGCGCTTAGCGGAGACTTGAAGCTGCAAGACGTGGCCGAGCGCATCGGGCTCCATCCGTCGCGGCTCACCCGAAGATTTCAATCCGTCTACGGCACGACGCCCGCCGCTTACGTAACGAAAGTCCGTCTCGACGAGGCGAAGCGGCTGCTCGTCGAGACGAACGACACGCTGGAGTCGATCGCCTACCGCTGCGGATACGAGAGCGGCTCGTACTTCTGCCGAGCGTTCACGGACAAGATCGGCGTCAACCCGTCCGCGTTCCGACACAACCATTGGATTTAACGCCAAGCGAAACATAGAGCACTGAAGCACTGGAGGCATACCTTGGATCTTCTGGAACAGTTATTGCTGAACGTTCTATTCTTAATCGTGTTTCTGCTGTTCATTCCGATCCTGTTGGAATTAAACGTATACCGGATCGATAAGCAGAAGCATTGGGTGTACAGCTTGTCCACCGCGCTCGCCATCATCCTCTGCATTATATTCCCGGTGGAAATTATGGAAGGGTACATCTTCGATTTGCGGTTGGTGGCGTTGACGCTCGGCGGGCTGTACGGGAGCGCCTCTTCGATTTTCTTCCTCGCCGGCGCCACCGTGCTGTCCCGCTTCCTGCTCGTCGGGGGATCCGGCGCGCTCGCGACGTCGTTAGTCGTGTCGGTCGTTCTGATTGTGCTGCTGGCGGTGCGGAAGACGTATTCGCAAGCGGGGAAGCGGAAGAAAATCGTCGTCGGCAGCGCCGTCTCGCTGTTCGCCGGATTGCTCGCGCTGCTGAATTCTACGTTGCTGTTCGGGGCGACCTTTTCCATAGGATTCGTACTGGGATACGTCGCCGTCACGTTAACCGTCACGGCGCTGCTTATTTATTTCTACGAGCTGTTCCATGATTTCGTACTCATTCACAAACAAGTCATGAAGTCGGAGAAGATGGAGGTCGTCAGCCATCTGGCCGCCTCCGTCTCGCACGAGGTTCGGAATCCGCTGACGGCGGTGAGAGGCTTCTTGCAGTTACTGTTAAGGAAGAACCTGTCGGAGGAGCAGAAGGAAGAGTATTTGCGCATTTCGCTCGACGAGATCGACCGGGCGAACGACATTATCCAAAGCTACCTGCTGTTCGCGAAGCCGACCGCCGGCAAGATCGAAATTCTGAACATCAAGGAAGAAATCGACCGCTCGCTGCAGCTGTTGATGCCGCTCGCCAACATGAACTCGGTGGAGATCGACAAGCGGGTGGACGATTATTTCGTGAAGGGCGAGGAGAAGACGCTTCAGCATTGCTTGGTCAATCTCTTGAAAAATTGCATCGAGGCGATGCCGACGCGAGGCAAGCTGCGGATCGAAACCTTCCGGCAACCCGACGGATTGCGGCTGTCCATCGTCGATAACGGCAAGGGGATGACGGAAGAGCAGCTGGCGCGTCTCGGGGAGCCGTATTTCACGACGAAGGGCGATCAGGGCACCGGTCTCGGCATGATGGTCGCGATGAAAATCATCGATTCGATGAACGGAGAGCTGCGCGTCGTCAGCAAGCCGGACGAAGGCACCGCGTTCCACATCCGGCTGCCGCTCGTCGAAGCCGATTAGCCTCGAGCCGCGGCGTCCGCGTAGAAGATGACCGTATAAAACTGCGCCGTCTCCGCGCCCGGATTGACGTACCGGTGCGGCCGGTTCGCGGAGAACCGAACGGAGCTGCCCGCCGGCGCTAGGTAGACCTCGTCCCCGATTCGCAATTCCAGTACGCCCTTATGCACGAAAATGTACTCCTCGACCCCCTCGTTATGGGGCTCGGCGCCATGCTCGCTTCCGGGATCCAGCATGACCAAATACGACTCGAACTTCGTCCGCAGGTTGTAGGAGAACAGCGGATACGCCCGGTAGGCGCCATCCTCCTCGACGAACGGCTCGACCTCGTCCGGCGACACCACCGTCACGCTCGCGTCGGCTTCTTCGATCAACGTCGTGAAGGAGATGCCGAGTCCGCCGACGATGCGCCATAACACCGAGATCGTCGGGTTCGAGTCTCCCCGCTCGATCTGGCCGAGCATCGCCTTGCTGACGCCCGTCAGCTCGGCGACGTTATCCAGGCTCAGTCCCCGCGATTTCCGAATCGCCTGCAGGTTTCTGCCTACCTTCTTGTGTATCGGTTCCATTCCGTTCGCTGCACCTTTCTTCGTATCGCCGTAGTTTCGGTAGTTTCGGTATCCTCCGTATCATACCATAAATCCTTAGCCGCTGAGCTTCGCGCAGTTCGGGCCGAGCTTCTCGTACAGCCGCTCGAGCATCTCGTCGGTCATCCGGTCCAGGTCGTATGCCGGACGGAACCCCCACTCCAGGGCGGCGGCCGTCGCATCCAGCGCGCTCGGCCACCCGTCGGCGATCGATTGGCGAAGCGGGTCGATCCGGTACGTTAGCTCGAAGCCGGGGATACGCCTTCGAATGCTCGCCGCGATACGCTCCGGGTCGACGCTCATCGCCGTGACGTTGAAGGCGTTCCGATGCTTCAGCTTCGCCGCGTCGGCTTCCATCAGCGCGACGATCGCTTGAACCGCATCCGGCATATACATCATGTCGAGGAAGGTGCCCGCGCGCAGATAACACTCGTATTTGCCGGCGCGCACGGCTTCCGCGTACATCTCGACGGCATAGTCGGTCGTCCCTCCCCCGGGCGGCGCCGTATGGGAGACGAGCCCCGGGAACCGCAGCCCTCTCGCGTCGACGCCGTACTTAAACGCGTAGTAATCGCAGAGCAGCTCCCCCGCCGCCTTGCTCACGCCGTACATCGTCGTCGGCCGCTGCAGCGTATCCTGCGGCGTGCCGAGCTTCGGGGCGCCCGGTCCGAACGCCGCGATCGAGCTCGGGCAGAACAATCCGCAGCCGAGCGCCCTCGCCGCCTCCAGCGCTTGGAGGAGGCTCCCCATGTTGAGCTGCCAGGCGAACAGCGGTCGCGCCTCCGCCGTCGCGGACAAGAGCGCCGCCAGATGTATGATCGTATCCGCCCGGTGCGCGGCGGCCGCCTCGTAGATCGCGCCGTCCTCCGTCGCGTCGAGCGTGCGGAACGGCCCGCCGAGCGCGGCCCGGCTCCCGTCCGTCCGGATGTCCGTCGCAAGGACGGCTTCGTCCCCGTACAGCTCGCGCAGCCGCGGCGTCAGCTCCTGCCCGAGCTGGCCCAAGGCGCCGGTAATCATGATTCGTCTCATCGCGAGTCCCCCTTCCGGTTACGGAATCAAACGCAGCTCCCGACCGACCTTCGCGTACGCCGCCAACGCCGCGTCGAGCAACTCCGTCGTATGCGCGGCGGACGGCATATTCCGCACGCGGCCGGTCCCTCGAGGTACGGTAGGGAAGACGATCGCCTTCGCGTAGACGCCTTCTTCATACAGCCTTCTACTGAAGAGCTGGGTCGTCTCCTCGTTCCCGATCATGCACGGCGTAATCGGCGTCTCCGTAGCGCCGACGGAAAATCCGAGCTCCCGAAGCCCCTGCTGCAAGTATGCCGCGTTGCGCCACAGCCGCTCCTGAAGCTCCCGGCTTTCCTGAAGCAGCTCGATCGCCGCGATCGAAGCGCCGACGGCGGCCGGCGGCAGCGCGGTCGAGAACAGGAACGGCCGGCTGCGCGCCTTCAGCCAGTCGACGAGCTCGCGCGAGCCCGCGACGTATCCGCCGACGACGCCGACCGCCTTCGACAGCGTGCCGATCTGCAGGTCGATCTTGTCGGACAAGCCGAAATGCTTCGCCGTGCCCGCCCCTCCGCCGAGCACGCCCGAGCCGTGCGCGTCGTCCACGTACACGATCAGATCGTGCGCATCCGCGATGTCGACGATGTCGGGGAGCTTCGCGACATCGCCGTCCATCGAGAACACCCCGTCCGTGACGACCATGATCTTCTCGTACTTGCCGGAGTCCCGCGCCTCGCGCGCCTTCGCCCGAAGATCGTCCATGTCGGAATGCCGATATCGAATCGTCGTCGACTTCGTCAGCCGGATGCCGTCGATGATGGACGCATGGTTCAGCTCATCCGACAGAATCGCGTCGCCGGGGCCCATGACGGCCGAGATCGCCGCCATATTGCAGGCGAAGCCGGACGGAAAGCTGACGGCCGCCTCCGTTCCCTTGAACGCGGCGAGCTTCTCCTCCAGCTCCTCGTGCAGCCGAAGCGTGCCGTTGATCGTGCGCACCGCCCCGCTTCCGGCGCCCCACGTCCGCGCGGCTCGAACGGCCGCCTCTACGAGCCGCTCGTCGGTCGCGAGACCCAAATAATTGTTCGACGACAAATTGACGAGCTCGCGGCCGCGGATCGCGATCGTCGGGCCGTTCGGTCCCTCGAGCGGTTCGATGGTGTTGTACAGGCCTTGCTCTTTCAGCTCTTCCAGACTGCGTTGCAGGAAAGCGGCGAACGTTCGACTCGTCATGGATATTCCCCCAGATTAATAGTTCTGATGTGCGCGATCACGGAAAAAAATGCGTTATTGTCTATGTACACTATAATACACAAAAATATGCTATGTTGTAACGACATTTCGGAAATTGTACGTAAAATTAAACGAAACCGCAGCAGCCAAGGACAGGAAAATAAAGTCCAAGACTGCCGCGGTTTTATGGGTGTCGTCATGTTTATCTATAATGCTTCTTTAAAGCAGATAATTTAGCAAACCTTTTATCGTACGTTTGCCGTACAAGTAAGTTGTCTAACCAAATTTGAGCTCTTTGTTCATCCCCATTTTTGATAAAGGCTTCGATCATCTGCTTGAAGTGTTTGTGATACTTAAACTCTTCTTCGGCCGTTACCTCCAATGCTTGGTGGTAATAATCCGACGCCTCGCTCATTTCATTTTTCTTTTCGTGCATCATTCCTAAATAAATCAACCCGCTCGCGATTTCTTTTTTGGCGAAGGGTTGTTTTACTGCTTCTTTCATCGTTTCGATCGCTTTATTTCTTAGAGAAAGCAATTCATAAAAACTCGCTCGGTCTACGTAATGCTCATATTTTCTAGGAGGTCTGACGAAAGAAAAGATCCCCATAAATGCCCTCCCCAAAGGCGTTTCGGCTACCTTTCCTCAAATTTTGGGGAATTATTCTATGTGCAGACTTGCGGAGAACGCGCAAAAAATTGCGTGGAACGGGTCATTGTTTGCGCGCCGAGGAAGAGGCCTCTGTTTTATGCTGAACTTCAGGCGCTCCTGTCCGAAGGATCGGACGCTAAACATATAAATCGTGGAGGAAACGCGTATGAAAAAACTAGCAGTCGGTTTGACGGCGGCGGTTGCCATTGTTTCGAGCGGGCTCGCCATCCCTGCGGAAGCCGCCGGCGACCCGGCGACGACAGAAATCAAGAAGGTGTCGGCCGCCCACGCGGTCGCCTTACCCGACACCACCGGCGATTATCAAGTCGGAACTACCAATTTCGATTGGGTAGACTTGTCGAGGAAGGAATCGTTCACGCTTGTTCCCGACGATCACAGGGAGCTGATGGTTCAGGTATGGTATCCGATCGACAGCGTAGAGGGCTTTGAAAAGGAAACCTACATCCCCTCCCCCGCGAACGGAATCGAAAGCGTGGCGGCAAGCCTCGGCATGGGCCCGCAATTCTCCGCCGTCAACGAGGTGGACACGGGGACGTATAAGGACGCCTTGTTGTCGGACGAGGAATCCAAGTATCCGATCGTCCTGTTTTCGCACGGATTAGGCCGCGCCAGATGGGAATACCAATCGATTACTCGCGAGTTGGCCAGCCACGGCTATATCGTCTTCAGCATAGATCATACGTACATGAACTTCGGAACCGAATTCAAAGACGGTCGATTCGTCCCGCTATCCCCGAGCCTCGTCCCCGATTTCAAGGCGATGGACGACTACATCAACCAAGTCTGGGTGAAGGACTTGCAGTTCGTCGTCCGGAAGCTGGCGGTGCTGAACCGAACGGAAAACAAGCTGAATTTAAAAAACAAGCTGGATCTCGCTAAAATCGCGGCGATCGGCCACTCCTTCGGAGGAGCGACGTCGGCGCGGGCGCTTCAGGTCGAACCGAAGATCAAGGCGGCCGTAAACATGGACGGCTCCTTCGTCGGTCTGTCGACGGAGAGCGGAGCCATGACCAAGCCGTTCGCGTTTCTGAAAACCGAGGCCCATGCGAAGGACTTGTCCGGGGAAAACGAACTGCCGCCGACGCCGCCGGGCATGGATCCCCGGGTCATCGCAGACCAATTCAAGGAATACGCCGTCAGGTACGAGAAGGCGGTCGAAGGAGACGCTTACGATATTACGATCGCCGGCACGACGCACTTCGATCATCTGAGCTTTACCGATCATCCCGTGTTGAAGCCCTATTACCAAGACGGCACCCCCTTCTTTGATAACGGGAAGAACCCGAATGATTTTTACGAGCTCGCGAACAGCCTTCTTTTGTCTTTCCTAGATAAGCACCTCCGAGGCAAAAGCCCCACGTTATTCGACGCCGCGATCGTGCAATAGCGAATTGCGTGCTTGAACGTGCACAGGGCGGCTCGGGTTATCCCGAAGCTGCCCTGCAGGCTCGTTCTTCCTCTACTTTTTTCTCCAAACATTTTTATAAAGGTCAGTAATCGTAAGCTTGGCTACGCCCTCTTCACTGTTACCTTCAGTCCGTTCGTCACTTAAGAAGAAAGCGAATGAAAAACAGTCGCCATCCTTGTAGTTGATCCCGCACTGACCAGAGGATTGGGCATTGGACAGGTTACCGTCGTACTCGACAACCATCTTAGCTTGCGTCGACGTTGTGAAGGAATGATCGTTAATCGTCTCGTGGTACGCTCCTGAAACGAGCGTAGCTCCCGATAAAGCATACTTGCCGCTTGATCTAAAACCGATATCGTATCCGCCGTTTTGCGTCGTTTGGAGCCACGAGACGTATATGCGATGGTCTCCGTCATTATAGATCTCTTTACCGAGATTACTTTCAATATCGGACAAATCAACTTCCATCGAATACTCGCCTTCGATAAGATGACCCGTTTTATCCGTGAATTTTTCCGCGTTGTTAACAATATAAGCCATCCCATCCGTCCATAAGCCGAGTAGCCCCGAGGACCAGGCGACTGCCCCTATAACTACTAAAAGAAGGACACTTGCGTAGGGTTTTATTTTATCCTTCATGGCTATCCCCCTCCTGTCGCGCACTTCTCGAATCGTCGATTCGTCTCCTATACGATTCCAATGACTGGAAAGTTGCGCTCTTCAACGCGAAAGAACGCCGCCAGTCCCTGTCGAATCGAATTCGGCGGGGAGCGGCGGCGCTCATTGAATTAATACGTCAATTAAATACATTTGATTTTCATTAACCCAATCCTCTACAATAAGATCAAAATCTCTCGAAGGAGAGGATTCTCTTGATCAAAGCTTCCGCGGACCCGCAGTGGCTCCCGCTTTACGACGCGTTGGCCAGCGACGTCCGGCTGCATATCATTCGCATGCTGTCCGAGCAATCGATGAATAACAAGGATCTCGCGGAGCGATTGGGCCTTAGCGGCGCGATCGTCTCGATGCACGTCAAGAAGCTGCAGGCGGCCGGCATCGTCACCTCCGCGATGGTGCGCAAGGACGGCGGCACGCACAAGATGAACGCTCTCGCCGTGCCCGGCGTCGAAGTCCTGTTCCCGCACGTCCGGCAGGAAACGAGAACGTTCCACGAAGTCGTCGTTCCCGTCGGCCATTACAACGATCACGAAGTGTATCCGACCTGCGGACTCGCGACGACCAGCAAAATGATCGGCCAATTCGACGACCCGCGCTTCTTCCTCGATCCCGAGCGCGTGCAGGCAAGCATTCTATGGTTCGGCCGCGGATTCGTGGAGTATCGGCTGCCGAACTTCCTGCTCTCCTCGCAGCAGCTCGAAGAAATCGAGATTTCGCTGGAGATCGGGTCGGAGGCGCCCGGCGTCAACCGGGATTGGCCGTCGGACATCACCTTCTCTCTCAACCAGAAGGAGCTCGGCGTATGGACGAGCCCGGGCGACTCCGGCGAAGGCCGAGGCGCGTTGACGCCGGCATGGTGGACGGACCAAGTCAATCAATACGGCTTTCTCAAGCTCATCCAGATTCGAGAAGACGGCACCTACCTGGACGGGCAGCGCATGTCCGCGGTCGGGCTGCACGACTTGGCCGTGCAGCGCAATCAGTGGACGCTCCGTCTGGAAGTGAAGGAAGATGCCGCGCACGTCGGCGGACTGACGCTGTACGGAGCCGGATTCGGCAACTACAATCAGGACATCGTCTTCCGCACGTATTATCGATCGATGTAAGCCTCTAAGCGTACGTCTCCCACTCGGCCCCGCCCGGCAGCGGGCAGCGCTTCTCCTTCAGCTTCGCCGTAATTCGGACCAAGCAGCCGCACGCGACGCACGTATGTCCGTCGATCAGCTTCGGACAAGCGCGGCAGCGCGCCAGACGTTCCTCGTAAACCGCATCCGGCACGCAGTAGACGCTCCCGGGCCGAAACATCGGCGAGGAGAGGATCTTATCGATCCTCTCCTCGGTCACGCGAAAGTCGCTCCGGCACCCTTTGCAGTCTCGATCCGCCTCATTCCCCGCCCTCATCGGTCGGCGATCAGCTCCAGTACCGTAACGGACATCGGGGGCACGGTCGCCGCGAGCGCGTTCCCTTCGATCGTGAAATCGGCGAACGGCTTCGGCGCCACTCGCTCCGGCGAATCGAACGTATTATGCCCGTCGATTCGGTCCGCGGTCAGCGTCTTGCCGCTCGCGCTTACGTTCCCTTCCGCCAAGCCCCGCAGTTCGATGCGGACGCTCGCGCCCGCCTGATGATCCAGATTGCACAGGCTCACATGAATGCGCCCCTCCGCGTCGCGCGAAGCGGAAACGGAGACGTGAGGCAGTTCGTTCGCGCCGCCTCCGATCGTCCCGATCCTCTCGTGCGTATCCAGCAGCTCCGCGTCATGATGCACCTTGAACATCTCGAAGACGTGATAGGTCGGCGTCAGCAGCATCTTCTCGCCTTCCGTCAAGACGACCGCCTGCAGGACGTTCACCAGCTGCGCGATGTTCGCCATCCGAACGCGGTCGCAGTGCCGATGGAAGATGTGCAGTGTCATGCCCGCCACGAGCGCGTCGCGGATCGTATTTTGCTGATACAGGAAGCCCGGATTCGTGCCCGGCTCCACGTCGTACCACGTGCCCCATTCGTCCACGATCAGACCGATTCGCTTGTCCGGATCGTATTGATCCATGATCGCCGAATGTCTCGAGATCAATTCCTCCATGTGCATCGCCTTCTTCAAGGTGACGCTCCATTCTTCTTCGCTAAAGCCGGTCGCCGGCCCCTTCTCCGCCCAGGTGCCCGGGAGGGTGTAGTAGTGCAGCGTGATCGAATCCATGAACCGGCCCGCCTGCTTCATCAGCGTCTCCATCCAATGATAGTCGCCCTCGCTCGGACCGCACGCGATCTTATGAATGCGGTTATCGCCGTAATTCCGGACGTACGTCTGGAATTGACGGTACAAGTCCGCGTAATATTCCGGCCGCATATTGCCGCCGCAGCCCCAGTTTTCGTTGCCGACGCCGAAGTATTTCACCTTCCACGGCGCCTCCCTGCCGTTCGTCTTCCGCAGCTCCGCCATCGGCGACACGCCGTCGAACGTCAAGTACTCCACCCATTCGGACATCTCCTGCACCGTTCCGCTCCCGACGTTGCCGTTAATGTACGGCTCGCAGCCGAGCAGCTCGCACAGCATCATGAACTCGTGCGTGCCGAAATGATTGTTTTCGACGACGCCGCCCCAGTGGGTATTGATCATGCGCTTGCGCTGCTCCCGCGGCCCGATGCCGTCCTTCCAATGATATTCGTCGGCGAAGCAGCCGCCCGGCCAACGCAGGACGGGAATCTTCATCCGCCGCAGCGCGTCCAGGACGTCGTTGCGAATCCCGTTCGTATTCGGGATGGGCGAGTCCTCCCCGACCCACAGCCCTTCGTAGATACAGCGCCCGAGATGCTCCGAGAAGTGGCCGTAAATATTGCGGTCGATCACGCCTCTCGGCCGATCCGCGTGGATCACGACTTGATTGGTCATTGCGATCATTCCCCTCTCCCAAAGAATTAACACTGATATTAATCGTCTTCATAAACCATTAATTCATCTTCTATATTAATAGACAATTGTAGACTTCGCAATCCGTAATCGGATCATGCAGCAAAAGGAAACAGCCTTCTTCGGCGGACTGCCGAACGAAGGCTGCTTCTGACGGAACCCGAGCCGATTCGACACGATGTCGAACCTTCGGGGTTTTTCTTCCTTGTCACTTCTATCAAATCCTCAGTATGATGATTGTATTCTATGGGAAAGGATGGTTGTCGTGCAAAAGCTATCGAACCAAGCGTTGTTGGACGCCTACCATTACATCGCCAAGGGGGAACGACCGTTTCGCGAAGAGTTTTTTTCGGCCGTCTGCAAGGAACTCGCATCCCGAGGCATCCTCTTCCAGGGTAACGCGGAAGCCGCGAAGGAGGGAATTCGTAACGTCATGTGTCCGACGCAGGGAATCCAATTCAACGCCGGCTAATCGTACCATGCTCAACGGGGGAGACGGATCGTGACGACCGTTCCGTTTCCTACCTTGCTTTCGAATTTCATTTCGCCCCCGTGCTCCTGAACGATTTTATGGCAGATCATGAGCCCCAGACCCGTCCCGTGCTCCTTGGTCGTATAGAACGGGTCTCCCAGCTTCCCCAGCGCTTCCTCGTCGATGCCCGGGCCTTCGTCCGCGAAGCGAATCGTAACATGCCCCGCTTCCTTCCCGGCGGCGACACGCAAATTCCCGCCGTTCGGCATCGCCTCGATCGCATTCTTCATCACGTTCAAGAACACCTGCTTCAACTGATTGTCGTCGCACCGAATTTCGGGAATGTCGCCGTCGCATTCGAGATGAAGCGTCACGTCGTTCAACGCGGCGTGGGATTGCACGAGCGGGAACAAGGCGTCGAACAACGTCTCCAGCCGATGCCGCCTGTACTCCGAGGGGACGGGCTTCGCCAGCTGCATGAACTCGTTGACGATGTAGTTGATTCGCTTCAGCTCCGTCTCCATGATCGCGCAGTAGGCTTGATTGCCGTCGAACTTTTCCCTTAACAGCTGATTGAAGCCGATGAGAGCGGTCAACGGATTTCGGATTTCATGAGCGACGCCGGCCGCCATCTGTCCGATGACCGACAGCTTCTCGGACTTCCGTAAAGACTGCTCCCTCCGAATTCGCTCCGTTATGTCTCGAATCGTCGTTTGGTACACCTTGCGGTCCAATAAGGAAAAGGTTTCCCCGCTCGAAGCTTCCCCCTCGAACACGTCTCCGTCGCACCGAATGAACGACAGAGTGACCAACTCCAACCCGCCGCTCGATTGCCCCGCCGCGATAAACCGATCGCTCGTCTGCAGGTGGAAATCCGGATGGATAAAGTCGAGTATCGATCTGCCGACCACTTGCTCCGGGCCCTGGGCCCGAAGCAATCGGATCCCCGCATCGTTCGCGTAGACGATGATGCCTTCGCTGTGGACGAAGATCGCCTCCGGAACCGACTTCAGCAGCTGGCGGTAGCGCAGTTCGCTCTCCCGGAGCGATACCTCCGCCTTCTTCCGCTCCGTAATGTCCCTGCACAACAATTGAACGGCCGGCTCGCCTTTATACTGGATCGGCACGGCTCGAACCTCCGCGGTGACGACTCTTCCGTCGCGGCGAACCCACTTTTTCTCCATAATGTCCGTAGGCTTTCCGTATTCGAACGTTGGACCGCCCGGTTCCATGATCGACGGTCCGACGTCCGGCGACCAGAGGAAATCCGCGAGTCGTCTCCCGATCGCCGCTTCCGCGTTCGGGGCTCCGATCATCTCGGCTCCGGCAGCATTCGTGTACACCACGATTTCGTTGCTGTACACCAGAATCGGTTCCGGGGAAAATTCGACGAGCTGCTTATACTGTTCGTTCGTGAACCCGATCTCCCCGCCGGACGCCCGCTTCTTGCCCGGCCTCTTCTCTCTTCTATCCATGGAGTTCCCCCGCAGTCGCGTCCTCGTTCCAAGCTTACCCTACCCATGTATATATTACCTGCGCGGTCGGTTGTCAATCTAAAAATCTAGAAAAAGAGGCTCCCGACCGCGGCCGAGAACCTCTCTATGAAAATCTATAAGTTGAAAGCGACTTCCAGCTCCCGGATCCGGCCCTCATCGATGTGGACGATATCGCCGAGCGCTTTCGCCGCAAGGATCGATTTGGCGCTGTACTCCGCCACTTCCAGACGGTCGAACGCGCTGAGCAGTCCTTGGCCGGTAACGATAACGCAATTGTTTCGCACGATGGCGATCGGGGTATCCTTCGTCATGCGGGACGCCGTCGCCTCAGGATCGCGATAGACCGCGTCGAAAGCCAGCTTCGGCGCGCCGCGAAGCAAGATATAGCTTTCCGGGATCGTACGGGAATCGAAGGGCGCGTCGGTGACGGCGAACGCCATAATATTCGGCGGGTGCGCGATGACGATGGAGCCGACATGGGGCTGAAGGCGGTAGATCGCCTCGTGCAGCAGCAACGACTTGCTCGGGATTTTCCCTTCCTCCACCCTCCCGTCCTGGACGGCAACGAAATCTTCGGGCTCCATATACTTCCGGTCTTTGCCGAAAGGTGTAATTAGGAAACCATTGCCTTCCAGGCGTTGAGAGAAGGTGCCCTGGGTGCTGGTGAACAATCCCTGGTCGTATGCCCGGCGAATGAGCCCGCACATGTCCTGCCGCGCTTTCCTCTCTTCGGAAGAGACGAACGCGGGCGCGAACGTAGGAAGCCGGGGCTGCCCCTCGCTTCGGACGATGTCGAAGTCCTCGTCGGTCAGCGGCGCCGGCGTTCCGAGGCGGCGAGCCTCGATTTCCAGGCGGGCGCAGAAGTCGAGCGTCTCGAACATGCGGAACGCCTGGAACAGGTCGGTCGAGCCGACCACGACGCCGTGATTTTCCAGCATGACCGTGTCGATCCCCTCCGCGAACACCGCCGCGATGTTCCTTCCGAGCTCCTCGCTGCCGGGAAGCGCATAGGGCGCCATTCCGATCCTTCCGCAAATTTGCCGTTCGTTGGGGAGCAGCCTCGTATCCGGAATGCGCCGAACGATGCTGAACGATACTAACGCCGGCGGGTGTGCATGAACGATGGCCGCCAGGTCGTCGCGGGCTTCGTAAATCAGCCGATGGAACGGGAATTCGCTGGAAGGTCTATGGATGCCCTCGACCGTGCCGTCCGCTTTCACGCATACCATGTCGTCCCGCGTCAGCGCGCCCTTATCGACGCCGGCCGGCGTAATCCAGATGTCCCCGTTGCGATCCTTCACCGACAGGTTGCCGCCGGACGTCGTCGTCATGCCGTACCGATAGATGCGTTGGATGAACAGCAACAGCTGATCCGCCGGGTGCATGAATTCGATCTTCATTTTCTTCTCCTCGATTCGCCCGATTATTTTTGTTTGTCTTTGCTTATCTGTATTATAGCGAATCGACCGATCGAACAGGGAGACAATGATCACACAAAGAGCCGAGGCCGATGGAGCTAGTTCTATACGATTTCCTTGCAAGCGCCCAAGAACTCTCCCGATCCTTGAATATAACTGAATTAAAAAAGGTGAGAACATATGGCGAGGATACCGAATTACCCGCAATCGCTTCTTGATGAGCATTTTTTATGGCATAGCAATATGAACATGAATTTACGTCCTGGGGACGGTATCGAATTCCTTCGATTTCATCGTAACTTCTTACGGAAATCTTTACGATGGTATAACGCCCAAGGATTAAACCCGAAAAGCGTAGAACCTTGGTCTTCGATCCCCGTCGAAATAAAGACGCATCCAGGATGGACCAGCAGACTACAAGAGGCTGAAAATCGTATCACTAGAAATCTAGCGTCGTTCGAATCCTCCGATGAGCTCGGCATATTTTTGCTGACATCGTCTCTTCATGATGCCGTTCATGCCATCGGAGCGGAGGTTTATAGCGATATGGATTTCGGTCAAATTCGTTGGGCTCCTAGAAGCACACTTTTCTTTAACTGGCATGGAATGATCGATCGTAGGTGGAGGGCGTTTCAACGCATCAAGAAGAGCATCAGACGATCCAGATAACTTCTCTTTGCTTTAGCCCTTCCCATGCACAATCGCGGAGCATCGACGAAAGAGAACTGCTCCCGCGGCGGCGGCGCCGGAGAGCAGTCCATTACAATGAATCTATTGTTTCAATCCCCCAAGATCCGTTAGAAAATGTTCCGCGAACGTCGCATCCAGCTGCTTGCCGGCCAGCGCGGACACCTCGCGTTCAAGCGCGTTCAACCCGTTGCGAAGCTTCTCGGCGTCGTCTTCGTCTTGAAGACCGGCCGCCTTTGCAAGCAAGCTGTTGAGTACGCCCCGATTTGAAATCCACCCTTGCTCGTATGCCGCTTGCAGCGCTTCGTCAAGGAGACTGATATCCGTCTCGACCTTCAAGACGAATTGCCGCTCCGTAACGTTGCCGGCCGCATCCGTTGCTATAATCGCGATCTCATGATCTCCGACCGATAAAGCATAAGGCGCCGCTTCGATCGGCAGGCCGACCTCGGTCCCGTCCAGCATCGCTTTCGTATCGGTCAAGCCGCTGAGCGCATCCGTAATGTCGAACGGAATTCGGACGGCTTCATGGCGGTACACCGCGGTGGTCACGGCAGGTTCGACGCCTGGACCGGTCCGATCGATGCTTACCGTCGCCGATCGGACGGCTTCCTCGTTCCCCGCCTCGTCCACGCTGTAATAACGCAGCGTATGGACGCCTTCCGCGTCGATTTCGACCCGATTGCCCGAGACGAACGGCGCATCGTCCACGCTGTAATAGGTCGTCGTCTCGGCCCCCTCGGCGTCGACGGCGGTCAAAGTGACGACTTGGGCCGTATTTTGCCAGCCGGACGCGGCGTCGGCCGTCGTAACCGGCGGCGTAGTGTCCGTCGGTGTGGTCCGCGTCTTCACCGTGACCGCGTTGGACGCTTCCGATTCGCCGGCCGCGTTTTGCGCTTTCAGATAATACGTGTACTCGACTCCCGGCTCCGCGGTGCGGTCGTAGAACGTATCCACCTTCGCATACCCTACGTTCACCGCCGGTTCGCCGCCGGTCGAACGGTAGACGTTATATTGCGTCGCTCCGCCGTGGGACGTCCAGATGAGTCCGACGAACGTTTCGCCCGTCAGCCCTGCGAACAGATTCGACGGCGCCGCGGGCAGCGGCATCTCGACGGAGAGCGCTTCGGACGGCGCCGATTCGCCGACCTCGTTCACGGCCGTCACCCGGTAACTGTACCCGGATTGTCCAGCGCTCACTCCGTCGTCCGCGAATTCCGGCGACTCGGTCCCGGCCAACAAGGCAAAGCCGTTATCGCTGTACCCTTTCCGATAGACGTTGTAGCTTTCGGCGCCGTCGACCTCATTCCACGTCAGCTCGAATTCGGACGTGGATACCTTGCCGGCGGACAGTCCTGCGGGCGCCTCCGGCATCGCGACCGGCGGCTTCGTCGTCGCTGTGACGCTTCCGGACGGCGGGGATTCGCCGCCGGTCGTCGTCGACGATACTTGGTAATAGTACGTCGTCGACGGGCTTACGGTCCGATCCGTATATGTCTCGGCGCGAGTATACCCGATCTTCGCGTACGGGCCTTCCGGCTCGGTCGCCCGGTACACTCCGTAGCCGACCGCGTTCTCGTCAGGCGTCCAAGCGAGCTCGACGGAGAGGCTTCTCGCCGCCGTAACCGCAAGGCCCGAAGGCGCCGGAGGCTTCGGCTGCGAAGCGTCGTAGGCGAGCACTTCCGCGTCGCCGGCCGGCGGGGATTCGCCGCCCGCGTTGACGGCGGACACCCGATATCGGTACGTCACCCCGAGATCGACGGCCCCGTCCGCGAACGCCGCGGACTCGGAACTCCCGACGACCTTAAAGTACGGATCGAAGGTGGACGAGCGGTAAATCAAATAAGCGTCCGCCTCGCCGACCGGAGACCACGTCAGCGACGCCGCCGGACCTTCCGAGAGAGCTCCCGCCAAGTCCGAAGGCGATGCGGCGGGAGGCGCCGCGTTCGGCTCCGTCCGCTTTACGATGACGAAATAGTTCATGCGGGACGTATTTCCGTTCGCCCCCAGGACGACATGCGATCCTGCCGGATAAGTCTTCTTATACAGCTGGTAGGTCACCGGTTGGTCGTCCGTTACGACGAGTCCCGTATTCTCGTACGAGGAAGCCAACCACTGGGGCTTCGTCGTAATTCTCGAGTCGTGCGCGACGTATACGTCCGCGTCGGCGGCTGTATAGAACGAAACCAAGTCCTCGCTGGAAGCGCTTCTGGACCCGACCGCCGTCCGGATCCATTCCGAGCCCGCCACGTCGTCCGGAACGGTTACGAATTTATAAACCTTGCTGCCGGTCAGGCGGTCTCCGGCGACATAATCGCCGACTTGAAGATTGTCCTGCACCGACCAAGCGGCGGCGTTGACGGCTCCGTTGCTGCCGTTATCGTTGACGATCACGTTCCGGATCGCCTCCCCGTCCAAGCCGGGCGCAGGCTCCGGCTCTTCCGGCGCCGGCGGCGGCACGACCGGCGGCTCGAACGGCGTGCCGGTCCAAGACGGCGGAACCATCGGGTACCCTTCCGGGAAGCCAGGCGCCGCCAATTCGTTCAAGTAATCCTCGAGGTTCGTATACCCGTCGCCGTTCCGGTCGCCGTTGCGGTCCTCCGGGTCGGCCGGATCCAGCCCCTGCGCCGTCTCCCACGCATCCGGCATGCCGTCCCGGTCCGTGTCCGCGGGCGCCGTCTCCCGGGCCAACGTCGGGAAGCCGCCGACGTCGTCTTCGTCCCCGATGATGACCCCGGTTTGGTTCCGCACGCCGTCGATGACGCGAGCGTCGACCGCGTCGCGCGCGATCGATGCGCCGGAGTAATCCAGGATGTTCGCATACGCGTCCTCCGGCTCCTCCGTATGAACCGGAGGATACTCGAACCGCTCGGGAACGAGCACGCTCGGTCTCTCGGCCTCCATCATGCCGCTGCCCGTATCGGTTCCGTCCAGCACCCCGTTCTTGTTGCTGTCGATGCGATTGTTCTCGAGGAACAGGCTGTAATTCTCGTTCCCGCGTACCACGGCATACTCGGGATCGGCGGAATTCAGTCCCGCGATGAAATAGTTGCCGACGACGTTGCCGTAGCCCTTCGTCCCGGATTCGCCGCCGGCCACGTACGGGAACCCGCCCCAGTTATAGACGATGTTATTGACGAAGTCGATTTGGCCTTTCGTTTTCGGATTGCGGTCGTTGTTGTGGGCATACAGATTATGGTGCATCGTGATCGTGTTCATCTCGATCAGTCCGCCCATCGAGTGGGTCAGCAGCCCTTCGGAAATGATCGACCACTGCACGGTAATGTTTTTCGATCTCGGATTGTCGTAATCCTTGCTCTTGATGGACAGCACCTCGTCGGTTCCCCAGGAGAAGGAGGAATGATCGATGATGACGTTCCGGCAGTCCTCGAAATACATCGTGTCGTCGTTAAAGTCCTGCACCCCTAAGCGGAAGCGCATATACCGAATGACGATATCGCTGCAGTCGATAAACCGGATGTTGTTGCCCCGGATCGTCACGCCGTCTCCCGGCGCGGTCTGGCCCGCGATCGTAATCTTGGATTTGTTCCTCGCCACGATTTGAGGAATCGTGATTTCGCCGGATATATCGAATACGATCGTTCGCGGCGCAGCCCCGGCCGTCATGATGGCGTCGTGGAACGTTCCCGGGCCGGTCAGCTCGTAGCTGGTGACATGGTACACCTCGCCGCCCCGCCCGCCGGCGGCGGCGTAGCCGAAGCCCTCCGCCCCAGGGAACGCGGGCAGCGCGTCATAGCCCGCCGCCTTCGCGGCAGGCATCGGTTGAAGCAAGGACAGACCGATCACCGCACATAACAAAAGCGCAAACCATCTTCTCATAACGTCCCTCCGAACTACGAATTAGATGAATTTGCAATCGCTTACATATCAGATGTCCCGACCGTTTCATCTTTCCGTTCATCACTCGCCTCCTTTCCCTGTATGCGCCGCGATTGCAACTGCCATGTTACGATGCGGCGGCGGCGGCTTCAATCGTCGGATGTTACACGTCGTCTACAATATCGGGATCGCGGATTTGTTCATTCGCCGGAGGATCGGTTTGGCTTCCCGGATCGGCGCTACTTCCGGTTTCGAATCGTTACGACCGAACCGGCTCGCAGGCGAAGGCGGAAGCGGCGGCCCGCCTCCTCTTCCTCGAACGAGTGCGGCGTTCCGTCGTCCGACAGCGCTAGCGAACCGAACCGTTCCGGCAGCCGCAGCGTCAGCTCCGCCGCCCGGTCCGCGCGCAGCTCGGCGGCGAACCGGCCGCCGTCGACGTCCCACTCCATCGACACGGCGCCGGCGCAGAAGCGCCAGCCTTCCAATCGGCCGCGCCTCCACGCGGACGGCAGTGCCGGCAGCAGCTTCACGAGCGCAGGAGACACGTACAGCAGCATCTCCTGTACCGCATTCACCCAGCCTAGATTGGCGTCGAGCTGAATCGGAGCGGACGGCATGTCCATGCAAATTCCCATATTGCGCCAATCGTTGTGCAGCGTAAACAGGTTCGGCAGCAGGCAGGAACGGGCCAGCGCGTTCAAGCTCTCGAGCGCGCCGTCGCCGTCCCCGAGCCGGGCGTAGACCGACGCCATATGCGAGAGCGACCATCCGCTCTGAGCCCCTAGGTTGCGCAGCCGGACCGCCCGGTCGAACGCGGCGAACAGCTCGGGCGACTCCTCCCGCTGCACCTCATGTCCCGGGAACACCGGATACAGATGCGACAGGTGGCGATGATCGTACCGATCGTCGAACGTCTCGTCCATCCACTCCCGCACCGCACCGTCTTCGTTGACTTGATACGGCGGAATCCGCTCGAGCATGCGACTCCACTTCTCCAGTTCCTCCGCTCCGCAGCCGACGACGCGCCCCGCTTCGAGCAACGACGTAAGCAGCTCCTTCAGCAGCGCGAAATCCATCGTCGCATTTACCGCGGTCGGCATCGGATGGGCCAACGCTTTCCCGTCCTTGGGCATAAAATTAGACGGCGTATTTTCCGGGGAGACGGAAGGGTACATTTTGTAAAATCCGTTCTCCCCTTCGACGAGGAAATCCTCGTAGAACGCTGCAGCCTCTTTCATGAACGGCCACGCCGTTTCCTTCAGGAACCGCTCGTCTCCCGTGAAGGCGTAATGCTTGTAGAAATGACTGGATAGCCAGGCGGCCGCCCCCGTCCAATTCAGAATGACGGGAACGATTTGGTTCGGAACGCCGATGCCCGGCGTGGACCCGGCCGGGATATAGATGCCGCCGCAGCCGTACAGCTTTCGAGCGTTCGCGCGGAAATCTTCCATTAAATTGGAGTAATACCGGTACAACGATTCCGTCAGCCCGCCTAAGCCCCCGACGTGAGCATGCCAATACATCATCTGCACGTTCTCGTTCGCCATGTTGTGGCACCAGACGAGCCGATAATCGCCGCCCCACAGCCCGTATAAGCCGAACGGCTGATCGTTCGGACCGGCGCCGCAGATAAACAAATACCGCCCGAACGCCCACAGCTTCTGCGCGAGCGCCGCCGGCGCCTCCCCGTCGTAAGCTTCGAGCAGCAGCTGCTCGTTAGAACGCGCGTCGTCTTCGGCGTCATTCAGCTCCAACGCGGCGGAACGGAAAAGCGGTTCATGCAGCCGGACATGCCGCGCCAGCAGTTCCTCGTAGCTGAGGGAGACGCCGGACAATTCCGCCTTCAGTCGAGACCATTCCCGTTCGCGGTCCTCGCAAGACACGAACGTCTTTACGAGCGCCAGCGCGCGATCCGCGCCCTCGAACCGCAGGCCCTCCGGTCCCTCCGCAATGCGGCCTCCCTCCGGAATGAACCGCAGCACGGCTCCGAAATCCGTTCCGTCGTCGTTGCGGGCCCCGTACAAGACGTAAGCGCCGCCCTCCCCCATCTCCGTCCGCACCGTCGCGGACCGCTCCAGCTCCTGAAACTCCGGTTCGTTCTGCCAGCGGTCGCTCGGATGCAGCCGCAGCGCGATGTCGCCGCTCACGGCCGAAGGCGCGTCCGCCCGAATCTCGTACGCGATGCAGTCGTCCGCGCGCGAGACGAACAGCGTCCGCGTATACCGCGTCTCTCCGTCGTTCCAGCCGACCTCGACTTCCCCGGTATCCATCCGAAGCGATCGTTCATACTTGCGGAAAGGATGCGCGCACGGCATCCGCAGCCGGATGGCCGCGAGCGGAAACCGGGAAGCCAAACTCGTCTTATATCCGCGCTCCTTGAGCGCGTTCGCCAGCAGCCAGCTAGCCTCGAGAAACCGGTTTTCGTCCATCAGCCTTCTCGTCTCCGACAGATGAAACCGAACGTCCGGCAGCTCGTCCTTGCGACCCCAATGCCACAGGTCCGCGTGATTGACGACGACGGTTTCCTCCTGCACGGCGCCATATACGGAAGCTCCGAGCGTGCCGTTCCCGGAAGGCAACGCCTCGCGCCACACATTCCGCCACCAGGACGCCGGGTATTTCAGATGCATCTTCATGCAGAGGTCCTCCCTTGGAAAAAGAAGAAGCCGGCTACTCCCGCCGGCTCTCTTCTTCTTTCAGCTTCTCCATCTCCATGCTCGCCAGAAGGAACGGAGCGACGCCCATCAGCGCGTCGCTGACGATCTGCTCGCTCAAGTAATATTCGTAAGAACCGTCGCGATACTTGCCGTTGCCGCCGAGGCCGGCGCCGTGGCAAATCCGATGCAGGCGGACGCCCTGTTCGTCCTCGGTGACGAACCGCTGCAGGATGCCCTCGAAGGCGCGGTGCACTACGCTCGAATCGAGCTCCGCGACATAGTTCAAGCGAATGCCCTTGGCCAGCGCGTACGTAAGCATACACGAGGCGGACGCCTCCAGGTAGTTGCCTTCCCGGCCGTTCCGATCCATCACCTGATACCACAGCCCGCTCTCGTAATCCTGCGCGTGCCGGATCGCGTGAGCCATCCGATGGAAGATGCCCATGATCTGCCCGCGCTGCGGATGATCGAGCGGGAAGTGCTCGAGCGCGTCGACGACCGCCATCGCGTACCAGCCCATCGCCCGGCCCCAGACGTGAAGCGAGCGTCCGGTATCCCGATCGCACCACCGCTGCTCCCGGCTTTCATCCCATGCGTGGTGCAGCAAACCGGTGTCGGGATTGCGCGTCTTGCGTTCGATCAGCGCAATTTGGTTCGCGACGTCGTCGAAAAACCGCGGCTCCCCGAACGTCTTCGCGTACTCCGCCAGGAACGGAGACGACATATAGACGCCGTCGAGCCACATCTGGAACGGGTAAATCTTCTTGTGCCAGAAGCCGCCTTCGCTCGTCCTCGGCTGACCGATCAGCTGCACGGCAAGCCGCTCAGCGGCCTTCGCGTACTTTTCGTCTCCGGTCCGCCTCAGTAAGGAAAACAAGTTTTTCCCTTGATTGATATGGTCTAGATTGTAGTCTTCCAGGATGTACGTACGTATGGAGCCATCCTCCTGCACGAACAGGTCCATGTGCCGGCGCATCGCTTCGCGGTAGGCCGCTTCGCCCGTATGATCCGTCAACCGATCGAGCGCCATCAGCGCCATCCCGGAGACGTACCCCCACTTGTTGCCCATCTTCGGATGAACGCCGTCGACGCAAGCCGCGAGTATCGAATCCGCGATTTTCACCGACCATCGCGCTGGTTTGACCGCCGTTTCCGTCATCGTTTTCCGCCTCCTTCGCGCTTCTCTGTTTTCCGGACTATGGCAGCTCAAGCATCGGCAGCGTGTCGAACGCTTCCGGAAGCTTTACGAGGTACAGATTCGCATACCCGTTCTTATCGCTCGTAAACAGCAGCTTCTTCCCGTCCCGCGTAAAGCGCGGATGCGCATGCACCTTCTGGGAATGGAAGCTGCAGCGCAGCTCGCACAGCACGCGAGGGCCGTCCGTCTCTCTCCAGACGCATAACGTCTTTACGTTCCCCTTGCCGTCGACGACGGCCTGGCCGTAGCCGTCCGCATGCGAATGCCACGTGTCGAAGCCGAAATCCGTCTCCTTCATGGCCGTATTGTCGTATCGGATCCGTCCGAAGAAGTTCGTGCCGTCCGCGCGGAAGCCGTGATACCCGATCGTCTCGCCGTCCGGGAAGAAAAATTCGTGCCCGACTTTCTCCGAGGGCTCGAGCCGCTCCCGAATTTTCCACGCCCCGCCGTTCCGCAAATCGAGACCCCATATGCGATGATCGACCAGATGCCACGGCCCTTCGTGGCAGAAGGTGATGAGCCAAGGAAGCGTCGTCGACGCATTAATATGCGTTATGAAGCGGTTCGCTTCGTAGATGACCTCCGCCTCGCCGCTCGAGGCGTCTACGCGGATGATGCGGCTGAGCGGCGCCGCCTCCATCAGTTCGCGATGCCCGACATACCCGTTGCCGAGGTCGAGCCGGATCCGATGGGACAAGTCCTCTTGAATGCACGTCATCACGAACTTTCCGTCCGCCGTGCAGCTTAAGTTTCCTATATTAAACCCTTCGGGGGCGGCGTACAGCGGCCTCTCCTCCAGCGTATCCAGCGACAGCCGGGAAATCGTCTTCCGAGTTTTGACGAAGGCGACATCCCCTTGGGGACGCAAACATGCGTCCAAGTAATCGTTGTCCGGAACGTCGGTAAGCTGCTTGATCGCCCCGTCGTCCAGATTCAGACTGAACAAATTCGTACTGTTGTTCCGATCCGAGACGAACAACAGCTTCCGGTCGCCGTCATACCAACCGTCTTCCGTAAAATATAAATGATGGCTGTGCGTCTTATAATCGGTCAGCTGGAGCACCTCGACGCCCGTCAACCGATCCGTATACGTCTTCCACTCCGCCGGCCATATACGTCCCTTCCCCATTCAGTTCCCCTCCATCGCTTTAAAGAATCGGATGCAGCCCTTCCCACCGCACGGACCAGCGTCCGTTCCGCGGGAAGCCTGGGCAATCTCCTCCGGTTTCCGCGCCGTCCCAGCCGCAGGCCATCATGGCGACGGCGGTCAGCAGTCCCCCGTTCCCCGGCAAATAGGCGGTAAGCCCAGGCCGCTGATAGTTATGCCCATTGGACAGGTACGTGTTCTTCGTGGCTTCCATCAACAGGAAGTCGACCGCGGTCTCCGCGTCGCCGAGCCGCGCGGCCGTCATGGCGCACATCGGGAAGTCCCAGCCCCAGGCGGATTCCCATTGCCAATCGGTCTGCACCTTCCGCAGCGTGTTCCGCATGACGTCCTTGTCGACGAGCGTACCCGGCAACAGACCGAGCGCGCCGACCATGGACGGATGGTCGCGGTTTTTCAGCGTGAAGGTGTCCGGACACCGCTCGTGCGCAAGATAGACGCCGTTCCGCTGCGGAAGAGGAGCCATCGCGCCCGCCACCTTCGCCCAAGCCGGATTCGCCCGTACCTGCAGACGCTCCGCCCAACGCAACGCGATCTCCAGCCCGTACTTCCAATACTCCACTTCGTACGGCGGATTCATGCTTTCGTGCAAGGAGTGGCATTCCTGCGCAGGAATGAGCGGCGGCCCCAGATCGAACGACTTCCGCTCTTCGTTCCAATGCGCGTAGGACACCATAAAATCCGCGGATTGAAATACGAGGTCCGCATATCGCTCCAACGTCTTGCGGTCCGGCTCGACGCGGTAGATCAGCTCCGCCAGCGTCATCGGATGCGGCTGCTGCCAGATGAGTCCCGGCGCCACGGGGGAAGGGCTCTGCGCGCCGTCGAAGCCGACCATCTTCGGCCAGCGTGCGCCTTCGTAGCCTTGGGAGGCCGCCAGCTCTTTCGCCAGCGGCAGGATCGAGTTGTACCAGTCCATACTGTTCTTAAGCAGGGACGCCCGGCCCCAAAGCGGAAAATGAGCCGCGTGCCACCAATGCATCTCCAGGTGCATCTTCCCGAACCAGCTGTTGTACATCAGCCCCGTCTCCTGCGGCGGCATCGTACCGGCGCTGTGAATCGCCGTCAAATATTGCGACAGCACGACTCTCCGCTCCAGCTCGCGTGCCCGCTCGTCGGCGGAGCCGGACAAATCGACCGCGCCGCCGCTTTCCCAGAACGTCGACCAACGCTCGGCGCTCGACGACTCCGCCTCCGCCGCCGATGTCCGCGCCGGGTCGCCCGGAGCGAAGCCGATCGTGCACTCCAGCCGGTCCGCGCCCGTCGCCCCCCGCAGCGTAAATTCGTGCGCGCCGGTGCGTTCGAGCGCACCCGCCGTCCACTCCAAGCGGACGCGGTAGCCGTCGTCGTCCATCGTCCGGCGCAGCACGACGGACGTCGCCGTCTCGGCGTCCGCCTCCGTCCGATGCCTGTCGTCGTTCCCCCAATCCGGGAACACCGACTTCGCCCATGCGGTATTCGTCATATCGGGGGCGGGGAAGCGGACGAACAGCTGCAGCCGGTTTTCGGCGATCAAGGGGGACGAGACGCGAACGCCGACGGCGTCCTGTTCCCCGTGGCAGCTGGTGACGACGTCGACCGGCCGGCCATCGAAGACGAACTCGCTTCGGACGATCCCGGTCCATAAATCCAGTTCCTGCCGAAGCCGCTCCAGCTCGGAGAGACGCGCTTCCGAACCGTCCTCGCGAAGCAAGCGGAACGCGATCCGCCCCAATTGCAGACGATGCGGATTTTGCCGCAGCCAATGGTACGCTTCGGCTTTGTCCTCGGGCTTCATCGGGTAGCCGACCTTGCGGCCGTAAGTCTCGTACGTCTGATACGCGATATCCTTCTCCGAATAGACGCCTCGCCCCCCGGTGTAATGCCATCCCCAGTTCGACTGCGTGCCGAGCGGCGTCTCGTAATCGTCATAGAACGTTTGAAGTCCCGTCGCGTCGACGCTGAAGCCGAATCGCCCGTTCCCGATCGACAGCGGGGCGAGCGGCTCCGGCTTCGTCAGCACCGGATTATGGCGCGACACGATTTCCTTTCGATTCAAGTTCATCTCTCCCTCGCAACTCGACATTCGCCGCTTCGCTTCTGAACTTCATCATCTCGCGGTACTTGCCCGGCGTAATGTTTTTATATTTGCGGAACACCCGAATAAAGCTGTTCTCATGCTGATACCCGACCTTCAGGGCGATGTCGGATATTTTATCCTCCGTCTCGACCAGCAGCTCGCCGGCGCGGTCCATGCGCAGCTTCGTGAAGTAGCCGTAGATCGTCTCGTCCATCTCCTGCTTGAACAGCTGGCTGGCGAGACTGACGCTGACGCCGGCCGCGTCGGCGATTTCCTGAATCCCGATCGGCTCTCCGAGATGCCGCTTCATAAATTCGACCATGCCTAAGCAGAGGACGAAATCCTTGCTTTCCATCAAGCTGCGGTACCGCTCCGACAGTTCCGCCGCCTTGCTTGCGAAGAGCGACGCGATATCGTCCAGGCTCAGCGTATGGAGCTCCTCGAACGGCCCCTCCTCCGCCCAGTCCTCCGCATCTTCGCGCAATCCGATTCGGCGAAGCCGCTCGCCTGACGATTTCAACAGCTTCAGCGCGTCGGAGGGGTAGTACGCCGCCGTGCGCAGCTCTTCCGCCATGCGCTCGACGATCGCGACCGAGCGGGCTTCGTCGCCGGCCTCGATCGCCCCGGCTAGATCGTCCAACCACTGATCCTTCATCGTCGCCGCGGACGGCTCGTGATCCGATACATCGGCGAAGAGGATGACGCTCTCGTAACCGCGGAACAGCCGATAGCCGAGCGCGTTATCCGCCTCCAGCATCGCCTGCTTCAGCTTGCCCGCGTCGGCGTGCGCCGCGCTGACGCCCATCGACACGCTGAAGCCCAGCATGCGGTGAACGACCTCCGCCGCATGCCGGCACGCCTCCCGACACGCCTCCTCGCGGCGCTCCGAAGCGCGCTTTCGCTGCAGCAGCAGCGCAAGCTTGTCTTTGCCGAAATCCGCGCATACGGTGCGCCATTCCGGCGAGAACAGCTCCGCGGTGACGTTCGCGATCGCAAACTTGAGAAGCGAATGATCTGCGCTCGGGTAACGCCGAGCCCATGCCTCGTAGCGGTCGATCGAGACGACGACGAACGTAAGCGGCTCGTCCGTCCAATCCTGGAAATAACTGCTCCATTTCTCCCGCATTTCCCGAATGCTGCTGACGTTGCCCATATAGATATCGAATAGATACTTCGAGGACGCCTCCGGCATCGTCTGACGGATGAGCTGGGACAGCTGCGCGTGGTCGCTGAGCAGCTCGGTCGTCAGCCGCTCCAGATGGAGCAAGTCCGCGTTCGGAATGTCCCGGTTGCTTTGCCGGAACAGCCGCTGGATCCGCCGAACCGGTCGGAAGGCGACGGATTGAATGTAGACGACCGTGAGCACGCCGAGCAGGAGCGCAGCGGCCGATACCGACATGACGACGTCGCGGACATGCTTCGACCGCGCGAGCAGGCTGTCTTGAGAGACGAAGGACACGTACTGCCAGCCGGTCAGCGGCGACACGAGCCGATTCACCAAATAGGACACGCCGTTATGCCGGAAATCCCACAAGCTTTCTTCGCCGGGTTGCGATACGGCGTCCTGAACCAGCGTCGCATCGAAGCCGCCGCCCGAAACGGAATAGAGGATGTCGCCGTCGAGATCGACGATGAATCTCGCCCGCTCCAACTCGGACCGGTGCGGCGGATGGAGCCTCGCGAACAGCTCCTCTTCCTTCAGATTGATCGCTACGATGCCCTTGAACTCCCCTTGAATCAATACCTTGCGGAACAGCGTAAGCTCCGAGCCGGCGTTGCGAATCCCTCCGCTCGCTCCCGGGGGGACGGAACGCTTTCGAACCAGCATCTTCTTGTCTCCGAATTCGCCCGCGATACCGACCCACTCGGAATCGGGGAAGGTCACCTTGCTGGAGCTGTAGCCCTGCGGCATCGATACGAAGCTGCCCCGCTCCGTGTCGTAGACATAGATGCTGTCGATATACGAGGTGTTGCCGATGAGCGTCGAGAAAAACTCGTAAATTCCGGAAATGTTGGTATAAGAGTTTTGATTGTCCGCCGTCAAGAACGTATAGACGTTGGAATGCAGCGCCACGGAAACCGCGATTTGATCGGCCTTTTCGATATAATCGTCGATAAAGTTCATGCTGATCTGCAGCATCTGGTGCTGCGGTTCGCTAAGCTCGCTCTGCAGCACGGATTTGGAGGTATAATAGGACGTCGCGCTGACCCCCATGATGATGATGCAGACGGAGACGGTCAGAAACAGCACCAGCCGAGTTTGCGTATTCGTCAACGTATAGGCGAGCCATTTTTTCAAAGACTGGACCATTCGGGTTCCACCTCTCGCAGTCTTTCGCAGGTTCCTTCCATTGTACTTCGAACCGCCTTCGGCTTTGCAAACGCTTCCGACCGTCTTCTTGCATCCTCACCCGCGGTTTCCGCCTCGCTGCTCTCTTATCCTATCGTTTGCTCCTTTTTCCGGCCGCTCCCCAAAACTTCCAACAACTTCATCGTTTCGACGCCCGCCAGCATGACGATCCCGATCCCGTGCGTATCGTTGAGGTTCCATGAAAGCTCGTGTTTATAATAATGGTTGGAGAAGGAAAAGCTCGAACCGCGGCACACGCCGTACAGGTTCCCGCGCTTGTCGATCGCCGCTTCGCACAGCCCCTCCCATGCGGCCAGCGCCGCCTTCCGGTACGGCAGCTCGGGCGCGAGCCAGCCGTTCCGCACTCCGCGCGCGAAGCCGTACAGAAACATCGAAGTGCAGGAAGCTTCCGGGTACGACTCCGGATCGGTCAGCACTTGATGCCATAGCCCCCGTTCCCCTTGCAGCGCCAGATAGCCTTCGGCCAGCTCTTGATAGAATCGTAGAATATCAGGGTACGCGTCATGTTCGCGGGGAAGTACCGTCAGCAGCTCCGTCAAAGAGAAAAACACCCAGCCGTTCCCGCGGCCCCAAGGCGTCAGCGTCGGCTTCCCGGCGGCGACGTCGTATACATGCGACATGATTTTCTTGTCCGACATGTACAAATATTTCTTGTACAGCAGCAGCTGGCGGGCCGCTTCGGATACATAACTCGGGTCGCCCGACGCTTCCGCGAATCGGCATAAGAACGGCACGCTCATATACATGTCGTCGCACCACATCGTATTGTGCATGCTCGGCGACACGCCGACCTTCCGGTACAGCGCGCCGTCCTCGAGCCGGTCCTGCCGATGCATCACATACTCCGCGATATGCGCCGCGGCTTCCCGCACGCCCTTCAGCGGGCGGATGGCGCGATCCGCCAGCAGCGACAGCGCGCCGAACGAACCGCAATCGTCCAGACTGTCGACGTGGGACAGCTGGTTGTTGATGCCTGCGGCGCCGAATTTCGCGCGATCCCAGAGCGAATAAGCGAAACGGGAAGACGCGAATTCGACGTGCCTAGCGACGTAGTCGAGGATATCGGGACGGCCCAGCGTCTTCCCCGTCTCGAGCAATCCGTAGAGCGTCACCCCGAGCGGGTAGTTCCACTTCCCGAACCGTTCGTTCTCGAGGAACGGGCGCACGAAGCCGACCGGCGACGCCGTCCGCCAATAGAACGGCTCTTCCCCTTCCGGAGCCGCCAATGCGTCCATCGTTAGGTAGTCCGTTATATCGACGGCGTCCGCCGCGGGGAAAGGCCCGAGGTAAAGCCACGGCTCCTTCGCCCCCGCCGCCCGGCGCGGCGTCCGCAGCTTGCCGGCGAGCGACGCCCCGGTCAGCCGAAAGCCCCAGCCGCCGGAGCCGCATTCGCTCCGGACGACCAGGTCGGCGATCCCCGCGGGGACCCGGATCGGAACGCGGAAGTCCCCGGGACGGTTTTGTCGAAGCACCTCGACGCCGTTGAGCTGCACTCGGATCGGTCCGTACGCCGTGCCCTGCAGCGCGAGCGGTTCGCCGTCGGCGAGCCGGCCGTCGATTTCGGTCCAAGCGTATGCCGCGTATCCGTCCCGCCGTCCGTATAAGCGCTCCGGCCGCGCCTCGAACACATCCGCCCCTGGCGCTTCGCCCTCGGCTGCCTCCTCGGAAGGATCGCGCTCCGGAAGCCACTCGGCGCCCGTCGCCGCTTCCAAGACGGACATGGCGGGAATGCCGGGAAGCGGATCGTCCGTCGGTCTCGTATACAGCCAGCCTTCTTCCCCGTCCCGGTCGACGGACGGAACCAAGAAGTGGTACGGAAAGTTTTTCCGATTGCTCGTCCCGAAGACCGCCCCCGCGCCTCGCTCCAGCTCCAGCACGAAGTGATTCCACCCCTTCGTCAGCGGAACGGGCAGCCGCAGCGGCTGCGCCGCGGCGCCTTCCTCGTCCTTCGACGAGCCGAACCGCTTCTCGCCGTTATGGTACAGCTTCACCGGGCCGAGGCAGGTGATGGAGAACGGGAAGGTTTGCGCTTCGGGGCTCCATAGCTTCGCCCAAGCGTACGCCTTCCTCCCGGTCGTCCCCGGCGGGAATAAGACGTCCCCCGGAAAGACGTATCGGTGGTCCTCACCTTTCCTTATCGGCTGCTTCCGCGATACCCGGTACACGGGTGCGTGCATCGGATGGTCGCCGATATACTTCTGCGCCATCGTCGTCAGCACATGCTCGACGGACGTCCCGTCCGTCTGCCGCGCCATGCTTTCTTCGGGATCGAAATACGGGTTCCGCGTCGTCATGCTCGTCCTCCCCTCGCCAGGCTCAGCTCTTCCGACTGAAGGCCGCCGAGCACCTCTTCGATGGGGATCGGCCGATGCTCCTTCGCCGAGCGCCAGACCGCTTCGCCGGTCGCGACCGAATACGCGCCGTCCACCGCCCCCGACAGGATCCGGAACGGCCTTCTCGCGTCCTCGCCCATGAACAAATCCTCCAGCAGCAGCGGATCGCCGCCTCCGTGGCTGCCCTCCTTGTGCACGACATGGATCGTCTCCTTCGAGCCGAACAGCGGGAAGTAGTCGATCGTCTGCAACGGCGTCGGGAACGGCGTGCGGGCGGGCATATGATATTCCAGCGTCTCGAGGCGTCCCTTCGTGCCGTTGATCGCAAGCCGATAGCCTTCATACGGAAGGGAGAAATTGACCGAATAGCTGAGCAGCGCGCCATGGTCGTACCGAACGACCGCCGTATACGTGTCTTCGATGTCGATGCTGGAGTCGAAAATGCACTGATCCGCCCGATATCCGGTATACGGGAACGCGGGAGACCGCTGTCCGCCCAGCGACTCCAGATGATCGTCCGGGACGGGGGCTCGCTTGCTTCTCGCGTTCCATCGCGCGTAGTACGCGCAATCGTCCGCTGCGTCGCAGGTGGCGCAGTGGCGTCCGTCTTCGCGCCGCGGATTCAGCTCGCTGTCCGCTCCATAATAGTTCAGGGCTCCGTAGGCGAACGCCTCGACCGGCTTCTGGTTGATCCACCAGTTGACCAAATCGAAGTGATGCGTGCTCTTATGAACGGATAAACCGCCCGAAAATTCCCGTACGCGATTCCAACGCTTAAAGTAACTGGAACCGTGGTACGTATCCAAATACCAGTTCAGGTCGACCGAAGTGATGCGGCCGAGCTTGCCCTCCGACACCATCTCTTTGATTTTCGTGTGAATCGGCGCGTACCGGTAATTGAACGTTACCGTGACCGTACCCTTGCTCCGCCGCTCCGCTTCGACGATGCGGCGGCTGTCCTCGCCCGTCGTCGCCATCGGCTTCTCGGTAATGGCGTCCAAATCCCGGTTCAGCGCCTGAATAATGTATTCGGCGTGCGTATGGTCGCGGCCCGCCACGATGATGCAATCCGGCTTCGTCTCGTCGACCATCCGGTCGAACTCCTCCGGCCCGTACGTTCGGATATCGGCATGCTCCGGAAACCGGCTGCGGAACAGGTCGAACCGGGCGGGGTCGGGATCGAGCAAGCCGACCAGCTCGCAGCCGCCGGCGAACGTCGTCGCAATCGGCTTCGCGAACTGACCGAGCGCCCGGCCGCTTACGCCGCAAATCGCAAATCTTCTTCTGTTCACGGAAACTCCCCTCTCGCTGTCGATGATGAACCGCGTACATAAGGCGTTGCCCGGAACCCACGTTCCGGGCAACCGACTCCTGCTTCACGCCGGCGTTCGCGTTACTGCGTCGCCTGCGTCTTGGCGTACCATTGCTGCACGCGCTCCGTCACTTTGTCGCCGCCGGCTTGACGCCAACGCTCGACGAACTCGTCGAACTTCTCGATCGGCCATTCCCCGATGACGATCTTCGTCAAATATTCTTGGAACAGCTTGTGGGACTGAATGTCCGGGAAGCCTTCGTAGACGGTGCTCGGCAGGCCGTCGCCCGCGATTCTTCTCGCGTCCGCGGTGCTGACTTCGAAAATATCCCGCACCATCTGCTGCATATCCTCCGGTATCGTCTGATCGATCCGGACATCCATGTCCTCCTTCGTCGTCAAATTCCGCATGCCGAGCGCGATCGGCTTGTCTTCCGACGGCGGCAGAAGCATCTTCTTCCCGTCGACGATCTCGTGCTGTACGCCTTCGATCCCGAAGCGTACGAAATCTTCGAATTCCGGATTGTAGAAGAAGTCGAGCAGCTTTAGCGCATGAGGCGCTTTCGCTTCGGACGCCTTCGGGATGATCCACTCCGGTTCGCCCATGCTCTTCTGCGTGACGAAGCCTTCGAAGCCTTCGACCTTCGGCAGCGGCATGCCGGACACATAGGCTTCTGGCGCTCCCTGCCGCATCGCCGTCAGGCGGTCTCTCAGGTTGGCAGGCAGGTGGTACCAGCTTCCGACGAGATTGTTATTGATTTTCGCGGTCCATACGTCGCCTTTGTTCAGGAACGTCTCGTTATCCAGCAGCTTCTCCGCGTACAGATCGCGGGCGAACGCGATCGCGGCCTTCATGTTTTCGGTGACGCCTGCATATTGGATCTCCCCGTTGTAGATATCCCACTCCGGGTACCCTTCCCACATCGCTACGCCGTATATCGCGAACAAGTGATCCATCCAGCGTCCCAACTCGCGGCCCGTCGTCGGCAGCTCGTCCGCCTGACCGTTCCCGTTCGGATCGTTGTCGCGGAAGGCGCGCAGCATCTCTTTGTACTCCTCCACCGTCTTCGGCATTTCCAATCCTAGTTTGTCGAGCCAGTCTTGACGGATAAGAGGCGCCCGTTCGGGGACGAGGAACACCTTAGGCACGTAATAAATTTTGCCGTCCTCGGAAGCGGAACGAACGACGTCCCAAGCCTCCTGCGGGATGCTCTTCCATACGTTCGGCGCATACTCCGGCAGCAGGTCGTCGAGCGGCAGCGCGCCGCCTTGCTGAATCAGCGTCTGCTCGACGCCGCCGATCGGACGCAGGATGTCCGGCAAATCGTCCGAAGCGATCATCAGGTTGACGTATTCGTTCGGCTCCGAGCCCGGAGGCGTCGTAATGAGCTCGTATTCGACCCCCGTTTGCTCCGCGACGTACTGAACGTGCGGGTCGCCGCTGCCGGGAATCGTTCCGACGCCCATGTGGCTCTTGAACACTTTGATTTTCACAGGCGCTTCCGCGCCTTCGGCTTCCGTTCCCGTTCCCGTCTGCGCAGGGGCTTCCGTTTGCGTTTCGCCGCCGGACGTCCCGCCCGCGCCGCAGCCGGCGATCGCGGTGAACGCGAACGTTACGATCAGTGCGACCGCCGCGTACGGCCTTTTCAACCCATTCGATATCATTGCGAACCCTCCTAAGATATGTTCAGTAGTCTATACCAAACCGAGCGACTCGGCTTAATACCTCACTCCTTCAAAGACCCCAGCATGGCGCCCTTCACGAAATACTTTTGCAGGTAAGGATAGACCAAGATGATCGGAATCGTTGCGAAAATGATCGTTGCCGCCTTCAGCGTCGTCGTATTGAAATCGTAATCTCCCAAAAACAGATTGACGGCAGCCAGCTCCTCCGGCGTCGTTAAGTACGAGCGCAGCTTCATCTGCAGCGGCCACATCGACGGATCGCGAAGGAAGAGCACCGCCCGTTGGAACGTGTTCCAATACCCTACCGCGTAAAACAGACCGACGGTCGCGAGCACCGGCTTCGACAACGGCAAATAAATTTGAAACAAAATCCGGAAGTCGGAGCAGCCGTCGATTCGCGCCGAATCGTCCAGCTCGCCCGGAATGCCCATAAAAAACGTCCGGATGATGATCATATTGAAGGTCCCGATCACGCCCGGAATAATGAGAGCCCATAGCGAATTCATCAGTCCCAGCTCCCGCACCGTCAGGAAAAACGGGATCATCGGCGCGTTGAAGATCATCGTAATGACGATGCCGAGCATGACCGGCTTGCGAAGCAGAAATTCTCTTCTCGACAGCGGGAACGCGGTCAGCAAAGAGAAGAACATGCTGATCAGCGTACCGACCACCGTAATATACACCGTAATGCCGAACGATCTCCATAGCTCCTCGGTCTGAAGAATGTGCGCCCAAGAGCCCGTCGTAAACTCCACGGGAAGCAGGAACACCTTCTTCGAATCGGCCGCGATCGGCGAGCTGAACGACATGGCGAGCAGATGCAGGAGCGGCATAATCATCGTCGCCGCGGCCGCGGTTAAGAACGCATAGTTCAATGCGTTGAACGACTTTTCACCGAACGATAGTCTCATTTACCACAACCCCTGTTCCGATTTTCGGGCGAGACGGTTAAAAATCCAAAGCAGTATGAATCCAATCACGGATTGGAACAGCCCGATCGCCGTCGTTACGCTGTACTGCCCTTGAAGCACGCCCGCCCGATACACGTAGGTCTCAATAATGTCGCCTACCGAATACGTCATCGGCGTCAGCAGGTTGAAGATCTGATCGAAGCCGAGCTCCAAGAAGTTGCCGATGTTCAGCAGGAAGAGCACCAAGATCGTCGGCGCCATGGAAGGAAGCGTGATGTAGATCGTCTGCTTCCACCGGTTCGCGCCGTCCATGACCGCCGCTTCGTACAAATTCGGATTGATGCCGGTAATCGCGGCGAGATAGACGATCGTTCCCCAGCCGGCTTCCTTCCATATGCCCGACAGCACGACGATGGATCGGAAATAGCGCTCCCCTTGCATGTACAAGATCGGTTCGAAGCCGAACCATCCGCGGATTTGGTTCATGACGCCTTGCGTAGCCAGCAGCTCGAAGACGATGCCGCCGACGACGACCCAAGACAAGAAGTGCGGCAAGTAAAACAAGCTTTGCAGCGTTCGCTTGGCGAGCATCCACCTGACTTCGTTGAAGAGCAGCGCAAGGATGATCGGCGCAGGGAACCCGAAGATTAATTGGTAGAAAGCGATGACCGCGGTGTTTCGCAGCACCTGATAAAAATCTTGGTACGTAAACAAAAAGACGAAATTTTCGAACCATACCCATGGACTTCCTAAGATGCCGTTAAAAATTTGGTAGTCCTGGAACGCGATGACGCTCCCCGCAAGCGGCACATATTTGAATATCACGTAGTACGCGATCCCGGGAAGGATCATCAAGTACAGCATCCAATGCTTCTTCATATTGTTCAGGTACCGATTCTCCGACCGCTTCCGCCGCGCATCGGTCTGCATCGGAATGCCGCGATCCGCGCTTGCCGGCGTCGTTGCCATCTTTTCCCGGCCTCCCTCCTGATGTTCTCATGGACATCGTAACGGCGGCGGCCGGTATGTACAATCGTTACATCTTCCACCGAATGCGCAAATCCGTGAAACCGCGTCGTTCCGCGCAGGTACGGGTTTTTTTCGGCCCATGCTGGAGAGACGGTTTGCTCCGTGGAAGATCGGTTCATCCGGATAAGGCAAAGAAAAAAGACGCCTGTGCAGCAAGGCGTCCCAGTTCATTGATATGATATTCGGTAGTTTGATTGTCTGGATTATCGTGAGGAAGGGGGAGAGCGCTCGCCTTCTTGACGGGTCGCCTTATCCATAATTTCTTTGACCTCCCCGGCATCGCCTTGACTGTTGATCCATTCTACTAAAGCAGTAAGATTATCGGCTTGATTCTCGGCTTGATTCCCAGGTGCAGGATCGCTTTTTCTCATATGCTCATCCCTTTCCAGTCGAATATGCGTTTAGTTTCATACAAAAACCCTTCAATTATGTGCTGGAAGCCAATATTTAATGTAATACATATTTATATAGACCCCAGCAAATGAAAGTAGAAATCCAAGAAACAAAGCCGAACACAATGACAATCTTATTCTCGCTCCACCCGTACTTTAGTCTAAAGTGGAAATGAATGGGGGTCATTCGGAATAAACGCAATTTTGTACGTTTGTAATACCAAACCTGCAGAATGACGGAAAGTTGTTCCGCTAAATACACGGAAAACAGTAACGGGATCAAAATCTCAACTTTCTCGATAACCGCTAAAATGGAGAGGGATCCTCCGATCGCGAGCGACCCGGTGTCCCCCATAAACGCTCTTGCAGGGTAAATATTATATAGGAATAAACCGAGCAGACAGCCTATCATTACGAGCGAAAACGTTTGTACTTCCGGTTTGTCCGAGATCAGAAAAAAGAAAAAATAAGTCGGGATCGCAACATTGATTAGTAACCCATCTAGTCCATCGGTAAAATTTATTGCATTCGCCGAACCAACTACAAATAGGAGCATGATTACTATGTACACATAAACAGGCAAGTGCAATTGAAATCCGTTGAACAAAGCAATGTCGCTTGTCAGCGAAAACGAACGGAACAAAGTAAATAGCAGCAAACCGGTAAATGCAAACTGCAACACAAGTTTCGTCCGCCCGGAAATTCCGGATGGATCTTGCCACGCCGCCTTTTTGAAATCATCCATAAAGCCGATTGAGCTGAATAAGAGAAACGTAATACTCAGGAAGATCATCAGCGGGGCGGGTTGAGACTGTATCGATGTGATCAGTCCGATAAGCAAAATGAGGCCGGCCATCAATGGAGTTCCCCGTTTGGCCTGGTGGTCGGAAGGCAATTCCGATCGAATCGGTTGCGTAAGCTTTAAGACGCGTAGTCCTTTAATAAGTAGTGGCGTAAAGAAGACTACAAGCAAGAACGAAAGTCCAGACACCCCTAAAATTCCAAACATGTGGAATCCCACCGCTTTCCAAATAGTCTTACATTAACTTAAAATTCATCATCACAGGCAGCGTAATCCCCCAGCCTCTTCTTTAACAGCTGTTCATCGTCTTTAACATAATTGCAGTGTTCATACGTTCTAATTGCAGCATTATTAGTTTTACCTGTCAGTACCTTCATACTTTTCACACCACGTTCTCTAAGGTTTTCTTCCAGACAAGAAATAATTGCAGTTGCAATTCCTTTTCTTCGAGCGGCTTCCTCTACATAAAGTTCGGTAATTTCTCCGAGCGGCTCTTCATAACAAAATGAATAAAAACTTTGAGCACAGCCAAATCCAACGATTTTACCAGTTATCTCAGCTACAACAACCAACTCGTTAGGATTACATTTCAGGCATTCGATTATTTTCTCCGGAAGTCTTTTTACGCCGCCGTTAAACTCCTGATTTAGTCTAGAAAGCTCTTCGGCATCGGCTAAGGATGCTAGTCTTACGATTGCATCGGAATTAATGATACTCACCTCTACAACGGTATATTGATACGATCCTACCATATTAATACTTATTCCCAGGATCCACGAAAATAGTACAGACGGTCATTGTTCATCCCTCATCTCATAGATTTTTTGCAGGGTATGAATGTGGAGCGTTCTTTCATCTTCCGTTTCTTGGAGTTTGTTTCCCGATCCTACGTTCATATACCACTCTACAAGCCTGTACCCGAACATAAGTAGAATCATCTCATATACGCAGTTATCCGTTATGCGTGAAATATCCGCATATTCCGAGAAGCCCTTGTAATACGCCGGGATACATCTACGGTAGTATTCGACCATGTGTTCGATATCGGCTTCGTCCGCGATAAGACTTGCCATATCTTCGCCTAAATAGCCCCACCCAGCGGTATCCCAGTCGATGAGTATGGTTTTACCGTCTGAATCGAATAGGTTTGCCACCCAAAAATCCCTGTGGCACAGCACGATGGGCAGCTTTTCAATACGTTTGAAAATTTTGTCTGCGTTTTCGTCAATGTCGATGAGCATTTTACAGATGTGTTTCGGGATTTCGCAATCGTCGGAGCGTATATAATCGTACACTCTATTCCATACCGATAATGAAGATAGAAGTTCTTCATATACTCCGCTTTGCTTAGATTCGTCAGGTGCTGTAAAAAAGCCGGCTGTTCGGCATATAACTTGCCTTGGAACCGTCCTAATTCCTCGGCTGCTCGTTCATACATATCGCCGGTCAAGTCTAAACCCGATATGCCGTCGATATATTCCATCCATATCTGCGTTTCGTTTTCTTCTTCGTTCATTTCGACGTGATAACATTCAGGCCAACGGAATGATTCAGAAAACAGAGCGCCGAAATTGGATTTGTATAAATCATATTCCCTACGCCATGAATCGGGATCGCTGTAGCGTTCCCATTTCCTTTGCGTTTTTGAAACGATGTTATAGGGTAATTTCCCGCCGTCGGTGGTTTTGGCATTGCCCGTTACAAGCTGTACATCGCCTAACGTACCGCCATGTAATGGTTTGGTTTGGAAATCGACGCAGATTATTTTTGTACCGAGCATTTTGCTTAAAACCCGCGTCAGGGTTTCGGCTTTTATTTCTGTCATTATGAAGTCCTCCAACCGTTTTTTAACAAGGCGAAACATTTTTTTAACTTATCTCATCATACTGTTTGGAAAATTATATCATTTTTATGACCAAGTGCTCTCAGGTAAAGAATGACCATAATTAAAGATTCCCGCCCATGAGTTGAACGGAACATCCCGCATTAGCGGCAACCTCGCATTTTTGTCATTACCGTGACAACGAGCCGATCTTGCGACAAGTGTGATTTCCATCACTAACCGACCGCATCGTTTCTGATACCCTCTGGTCATGAGCAAAGAAATTATGAACGGAGGAGACGTATCTGATGTTTTGTTATCAATGCGAGCAAACGCCGACAGGCGGATGTAAGGTCGTTGGGGTGTGCGGGAAAGACGAAACGATCGCGAGCCTTCAAGATACGATGATCTTCGCTTTGAAAGGAATCGCCGCCTACGCGACACATGCAAGACAGCTGGGATATAGCGATCCGGAAGTGGATAAGATCACCCATGAAGCGTTATACATGACATTGACGAATTCCAACTTTAATCTCCAAGAGCATATTGACATGGCGATGAAGGTCGGTTCCGCCGCGGTCCGTATTATGGATGTGCTCGATCGCGCGCACACGACCCATTTCGGGGTACCGCAGCCGATCACCGTATCCCAAAATAAAATCGAAGGAAAATCCATCGTGGTCACCGGGCATAACTTATATGCGTTGGAGGAGCTGTTAAAGCAGACCGAAGGAACAGGCATTAATATCTACACTCACTCGGAGATGCTTCCAGCCCATGGATATCCTCAATTAAAGAAATACGAACACCTGAAGGGGAATATCGGTAAAGCCTGGTATGACCAACGCCGATTGTTCGAGCAGTTCCCCGGCGCGATCCTGGCGACCACCAACTGCGTCATGCCGATTAAAGGCACCTACGCAGACCGTTTCTTCTCTTATGAAGTCGCCGGGCTGGAGGGAGTCGCGAAAATTGTAAACGACGACTTCGCTCCATTAATCGAAAGAGCTTTGGCGCTGCCGTCCGTCGACATCGAATCGGAGCAGGTATTGACCACGGGATATCATCACGAAACGGTCATCGGGCTTGCGCCGGAAATTATCCAAGCCGTCAAAGACGGAAAAATTAAACGTTTCTTCGTCATCGCCGGCTGCGACGCTCCGGGGAAAGGCGGAGAATACTACCGGGAGCTCGCAACCTCGCTTCCGAACGATACCGTAATTCTAACGACCTCCTGCGGGAAGTTCCGTTTTAACGACGTGGATTACGGGACCGTCGGGGATACCGGAATCCCGCGTTACATCGACTTGGGTCAATGCAATAACTCCGGTTCGACCGTTAAAATCGCGTTGGCCTTGGCGGACGCTTTCGGTTGCGGCGTGAATGAATTGCCGGTCAGCATCGTTCTCTCCTGGTTCGAACAAAAGGCCGTAGCGATTTTGCTCGGATTGTTTAGCTTAGGCATTACAGATATCCGGATCGGGCCGAAAGCCCCGGAATTTATTAACGAGGGCGTGATGAACGTTCTGGTAGAAACCTTCGGTTTGAAGCTGATCGGCAACGCGCAAGAGGATATGGCCGAGATGCTGGCGCTGCATTAAATTAATCAACGAAAATGAAAAAACTGTCTCTCGCTCGGCTCCGGCCTGAATAAGCGAGAAACAGTTTTTTCTTTAGGTCGCTCTTGCAGCTTTACACCACTGTATCCTTTATCACCGTCAGGAAACCGTTCCTCGATGCGTCGCCGATGAACCGCCCGATGGATTGTCTTGCTTGATCGTCAAACAAATACCATTCATCCGCAGTCGCATCATGAATCAAGAGCTCCGGGTACCCTGTCAAGAGTTCGGACGGGAAGGAACGAATTAATGAATATACATCGTAACGAACGATGCTGTTCCCTTCATGGTCCAGAAAATCATATTGTGCATTTTTGTAATACGATCCAAGCGTGTCTATCGTAAACATCCACGAATAATGTTCGGGAGCTTCGACCTTTTCCCCTTTGTTTTCTTTGAAAATACGATATACGGCTTCGATATATGCATTCCCGTTAATTTGCTGAACCACGCCGCCCATCGTCATATGGTATTCTTCTTGCAATGCCTTTATTGGAACGCCGTCGATAGCCAATGGTACCGTCTCGACGGTTACTGCGGAGCCGCTGTAATCGACATTGCATCCGAACGTCTCCGCGATAAAACGAATCGGAACGAAAACCCGGTTATTTTTCAAGTATGGCTTCACATCGAGCGCTATCTTTTCACCGTTTTTCTCCGCTTCGGAACTGTTCAGTTTTAACATGACTTTCATATCGTTTTTAACGAGAATGACTTCGGAATCGGACCACTCGACGGTGGCTCCCAAACTTTCGCTGATCGCCCGGAGAGGTACCATTGTCCGTTTGTTCTTGATTTCCGGCTTTGCATCGGATGAAATCGCAACGCCGTCGACTTTGATTTGAATATTTGCCGCATAAGTAATTGAGGATGACGACGAGACAAATAGAATGATCCCAAATAACAAACCGAAGAATGCCTTTTTCATGAATGCGCTCCTTTTACGGAAAATGTCGGCGCACCGCAATCGCGCCCCATATGTAGACGCAACTGGAAATGATTTGGTTGCGCAGCTCCCTAGGCTCTGACCCTCTCTATAAACGCCCGCAGCGGCTGCGAGATCCACTTCTTGGGCCGCAGGCCGAGAAGCAAATCTAAGCGAATTTCGGGATGACGAATAGGTAGCTCGACAAGCTTGCCGCTCCGAATCTCATCCTCCGCCGCCATTCGCGGCAGCAACGAGACGCCGGAACCGGCCGCCAAGCACCGCTTGATCGCTTCCGGATTGCCGAGCTCCAATGCGATTCGGTAGGAGATGCCCTCAGACCGAAGCACGCGTTCAAGCATCGAGCGATAATTACAGCTTTCCTCCGCCATGATCCATTCGGTATCTTGCAATTGTTCTAACGTAAGTGCTTCTCGCGCCTTCCGAGCGTCGGAGGGATTCATAAGAAAGACGAGCGGCTCCTCCCTGATTGTTATCCATTGCAAATCGAGTTCAGGAGGACCCTCCTCCAGTAGAAGACAGACGTCCAGTTCCCCTTCCTTCACTCGGTTGATCATTGCCTGTTCGCGGCCGGTCACGATCCGGATAGAAAGCTCAGGATCATCTGCCTTCAGCGGCTGGATGACGTCCGGCAGAACGTATGAGGCGATCGAATCGATCGTCCCGATCGTCAGCGTCCCGCCGCTCTGCCGCGCCAGAGACTCCCTCGACTGCTGGTGGAGTTCAAGCATAAGCATCGCGCTCTTTAACAATTCGTCGCCGGCGCTCGTCAATCGCACCCCCCTGCCCGATCGTTCGAACAGCTTCGCCTCGTAGTATTGCTCCAGCTTCTGCATCTGCATCGTTACGCTCGATTGTGCGTAACCGAGCTCCGCCGCGGCGCGGGTAAAGCTCCTATGGAGTGCCACGACGCGGAACGTATTGAGATAGGTCAGGTCCATGCTTCACACCAACCATCATAATTATTGATATTACTCATCATCTATTATAGATAACTGTGATGCGATGCACGATGGTAAACTGAATGTAATTCGAAACTATTCCAGCTATCGAAAGGCGGAGAACGATGCTTCAATCGAACGATCTCAAAGGTATTTTCGTCCCGGTGGTTACCCCGTTCACCCAGGACGGCGAGCTGGACCTGCCTTCTTTCGAGCGCTATCTCGGTCAATTGTTACGTCATCCGATACAAGGGATTGTGATCAACGGAACGACCGGCGAAGCGCCGACGGTAGAATGGGCGGAGGTCGAAGCGTTGTTCGAGGTTGCGCGGACGGTCATTCGGAGGCTTGGAGTACGTACGCCCATCATCGTCGGGACCGGCACCAACGACACAAGAACAACCGTAAGAAGGACGGCGGCGGCCGGCGAGTGGGGCGCCGATGCGGTTCTGGTCGTTACCCCATATTACAGCCGCCCGTCCGAAGAGGGAACGTTCCGACACTTTCAGGCCGTTGTCGAGACCGGAACGCCCCTTGTGGCATATGAGGTGCCGGAGAGGACGGGGATTCGGTTGTCGGCCGAGACGATGGAGCGGATCCTTACACTGGATGGGGTCATTGGCCTCAAAGACGCTACAGGAGGCATCGACTTGCTGCATGCATTGGCAGGTCGAACGGAGAAGCCGATGATGGCCGGCTCCGACGATACCTTCGCACGGATGCTCCGCCGCGGCGCAAGCGGAGGCATATTAGCGTCGGCACAATTCCGAACGGAAGCCTTTCTGGAAGTCAATCGGCTGGCGGCGAACGGGTTGTTCGACGAGGCGGAGGCAGCCTTCAGCAAGCTGCTCCCGCTTACCCGTCTGCTCTTCCGGGAGACGAATCCCTCCCCGATCAAGTGGATGCTCGCGCAATCCGGCATTCTCGCCTCCGACGAGGTACGCCTACCGCTTACCCCGATTACCCGGTCATTGCAAGAGGAACTGTCGGCGTTCCTGTGATTTGACGGATTACGCCAAGTATCGTCCCGTGATCGACTGCTCCGCATGGATGATCTGCGAAGGCGTGCCCTCGAATACTACCCGGCCGCCCTTGCTGCCTCCGTCCGGCCCCATATCGATAATCCAATCCGCTTGGCTGATTACCTCGAGATTGTGCTCGATGACGATTACCGTATTGCCGGCATCCACAAGACGGTCGATGATCCCCATGAGGTGACCGATATCCGACATATGGAGGCCGGTCGTCGGCTCGTCCATCACGTAGACGCTGCCCTTCTTATGCAATTCGCTTGCCAGCTTGATGCGTTGGCATTCCCCGCCCGAGAGCGTGCTGAGCGGCTGCCCGAGCGTAATATAGTTCAATCCCACATCGCTCATCGACTGGAGCTTGCGCACAACCTCTTTCAGCTGAAAGAAATCCAGTGCCTGCTCCACCGTCATCTCCAACACTTCTGCAATGGATTTGCCGTTAAGCTTGTACTCGAGCACCTCTTCTTTAAACCGTCTGCCTCCGCATACCTCGCAAGGCAGCTTCACGCTGTCGAGATAGGCAAGGTCCGCATACACGACACCCAGCCCTTGGCAGTTCTCGCATGCCCCCTTGGAGTTGAAGCTGAACAAGCCTTGGTTGACCTTGTTCGCGGAAGCGAACGCCTTGCGCACATCGTCCATAATGCCCGTGTAGGTCGCGGGATTCGAGCGTGTCGACACGCCGACCGCCGACTGGTCGATGACGATCGCATCCGGATGCTGGCCGAGGAATACGTCATTAATCAGCGTACTCTTGCCCGAGCCGGCGACGCCCGTAACGACGGTCAGCACTCCGGCGGGGATGTCTACGCTCACGTTTCGCAAGTTGTGCAGCGTGGCACCCCGGATGGACAGCTTGCCGGACGGCTCCCTGCAATCGCGCTTCAACTGGAGCGGCCGATTCATATGGGTGCCTGTTAACGTACCAGCCTCCAGCAAGCCTTGGAAACTTCCTTCGTACACGATAGTACCGCCGCGGCTGCCGGCTTGAGGCCCGACGTCGACGATATGATCCGCCACCTTAATCACATCGGGGTCATGCTCGACGACGATCACGGTATTGCCCTTATCGCGCAGCTTCTGAAGCAACCCGTTTAACCGATGCACGTCGCGGGGGTGCAAGCCGACGCTGGGCTCATCGAAAATGTAAGTGACATCCACCAGACTTCCGCTCAAGTGCTTCACCATCTTGACGCGCTGCGACTCGCCGCCGGACAATGTATCCGTCTCGCGGTCCAACGTCAAATAGTCCAGTCCGATATCCACCAGATGCTGCAACCGCTCCGTCAGCGACTTGACGACTGGAGCGGCGGCAGGATCGTCAATCTCCCGAATGACGCGGATAAGCTGTCCGACCTCCATGGAGGACATATCGGCGATGCTCAGTCCATTGATCTTGCAGCTGAGCGCAGCTTGACTGAGTCTCGCGCCGCGGCAGCCGGTGCAGGGGCCTTCGGAGATGTATGGCGCAACAGCTCGCTGCGTGCGCTCGGACATCGTCTTTATATCCCGTTTGATGTATTTATTGGTGAATTTCTCGATCACGCCTTCTACGGTGATATTCATTTCTTTCCCGCCGAACAGCACCTTCACTTTCTTCGCCTTGCCGTAGAGCAGCTGCTCAAGCTCCTCCTCGGAGTAATCCTGAAGCTTCTTGTCGAGATCGAAGGAACCGGACTCCACGATCATGTTCCATTCCCAGCCGTTCTTCGCATAATCCGGCAATAGGAGCGCACCTTCGTTCAACGACTTCGACATGTCGATTGCCTTGCTCATGTCGACGCGCAGACTGCGGCCGATGCCGTTGCAATCGGGACACATGCCTTGCGGATCGTTAAACGAGAACATATTCGCTTGTCCGACGTACGGCTGGCCGAATCTGGAATAGAGGAGACGGAGAATGGGAGAAATGTCGGTAATCGTGCCCATCGTGGAATGGGAACCTCCGCCCAGCCGCTTCTGATCCACAACGACGGCCATGCTAAGATTTTCGATTCTATCCGCATCCGGCTGCGGGAACCGCGGCAGAAAGTTCCGGACGAACGTGCTGAAGTTTTCGTTCAGCAGACGCTGAGATTCGGTAGCGATCGTATCGAACACGATCGACGACTTGCCGGATCCGGATACCCCAGTGAAGATCGTGATCTTCCGCTTGGGAATGCGCAAGGATACGTTCTTCAGATTGTTTTCCCTCGCGCCCGAGATGACGATATACTCTTGATTCGATTCGCTCATGCCTAATTTCCCTCCGATAACGCTTGATTTCTATTTCCGCCAAAAGGTAGAACAGTCGGCCTTGTCCAATATATTAAACTCGATCATGTTCTCAAGTAATGAGAAATCGACCGGACGGTCCCACGGGATCCGTACCAGCTCCTTGCTGTGATCGTAGCCGGCCTGCACAATGTCATCCGTGAAACGGACAATCCCCGCCCTTTCAGGGGCAACGGCCAAATGTTGTTTGGCTACGCTAAAGCCAATAATAAATGTGCCGTGATCGGTATACATCGGCTGATTCCACGCAACTTTAGGCAATAAATTCGGAAATCTCTTCCTCACCCAACCCAAAACCTCTTCCGTTCGCGCCCGATGCTGCGGGTTAGGCATACGCTCTAAAAATTCTCCAAAAACTTCCAATCCGTCTCCTCCTAGAATAAAATTATTTCATTCATAGAAGCTCCTTAAACCCTTTCGTTGATTATACTAGATTTCGTTCACGATTTGTTCAGGGGGGGGGGCATGCAACGAGAGTGGAAAGTCGGGGAACTTGCGAAATTATGTAACGAGGATCCGTAAAACCTGGCAAAACGCCAGGTTTTACGGCCCAAGCACGCGTCCGTCTTACATGTTACGCTTCATCAACTAGGATCCTCATCCAAATGAACGGCAGAATCAAACACATTGGCTTGCGGAACGTTCGTTAGATCGAATTTTCGTTTGACCTGATCGCCGATATTCTCATACCACGCGTCAAAAGAATCATCGAGTTGCTTCTCCCGATTCCGGTCCTCGTTCACATTCGAATCCACTTCGAAATCAGCCATCTGCATTTTCAACCCCCTCGCGTGGAATTGAAATAAAATTCCCTGAAAATCCATTTTTATGCATGGAAAATGCAGTTGTTACCCTCATCGGTTACTTCTGTATCATCTGAATAAGGTTACCGCATGTATCGTCGAAGACGGCTATTGCGAGTTCGCCCATTTTGGTCGGCTTCATAGTAAACTTTACGCCGTTATCCAATAATCGTTCGTACTCTTTATGAATATCTGCAACGCCGAACATGGTTGCCGGGATGCCTTCGGCAAATATCTTCTTTTGATACTCTTTGGCGGCAGGATGGTTATTCGGTTCGAGCAAAAGCTCGGTTCCGTCTTGCTCATCGGGAGAAACAAGCGTTATCCACCTGAATTCTCCGACGGGAACGTCATGTTTTTTTACAAAGCCCAGCGTTTCTGTATAAAACTCCAATGCCTTGTCTTGATCTTGAACGAATATACTCGTAACAATGATTTTCATCGGTTACTCAATCCATCCTTTCAGCAAATTTTTAAGCGGTTCGTTGTTGAATATAATCACTCGATATTTCCCTTTCTTTTCCGATTTTACGAGTCCTGCATCTTCCAATGCGGAAAGATGTTTAGCTATCGCTTGCCGCGAAATGGAAAGGTCGTGCTTCATAATGAGACGTACCGAAAGTTCATACAACGTCATCTCATTGCGTTCGGATAGTTCGTCTAACATGAGCCGCCGAGTCGAGTCGCCAAGTGCTTTGAATATAGCGTCATTGTCCCAATTCATACATCGAGTATAAGCAACCGCACGGTTGCTTGTCAAGAATAAGCAACCATATAGTTGCGTGGTTGCATCATGCAACCTTATTTGAGAATACAAAAGGCAGCTAAGGTTATCCCAAAGCTGCCCCTGTTCTAATCGTCTAATCCCTTTCCGTCGAGGATATGCGCGATATACTTTTCAACCCTTGCCTCTCGAGTTTTGGATTGCTTGGGCGTAGAAAAATGCAGAATGTATGCTCTTTGCCGTCCCGGCGTCAATGCTTCGAAAGCCGTTTTTAAGTCGGGGATTTCAACGAATTTATTCGCTAATTCTTCAGGTATGGTGTAATCCGTATTCTTTTTGTAGTTCACTTGCAAGCCGGCTTTCTCAACTTCAATGGCTTCATCAATATATGTTTTCAAGATAAGTTGCTTTTCATCGATTTCTTGTACATTCGTGAACCGAATCTGGCGGGCCGCCTGAACATTCTCCGTTTGTTGGATGAGAAGCCCATGGGGATCTTTCAACAACGCGCCTTTGTGGAACAAAAGCGCGCAGTAATCCTTAAAGCCATGAATCAAAACGATGTTTTTACCGTCAAACGTATAACAAGGATGCATCCACTTAAAGTCCTCGGTCAGCCCGCAGTCAAGAACGATCTCCCTCAACAGCTCGAATTCTTCTTTCCACTTCTGAAGCTTGTTAAAATAGGGATCAATCTTCGGATTTCTTTCACCTTTTACCATCATGGTACCTCCTTCTGCTTTTGTCCGATACATCGAGACTAGGCAAATACTTTTTCAAGATCGCCGCACCATTTACTCCAGCCGTATTTCGCTCCATTGAGCGCTTGAGCATTAGAAATTCCGGTTTGTTCGAGATGAAGGTTAACCTTTCCGTCCCCTAGGTCCTGCAACGTCCAGGTGATCGTGTGCTTCTCGCCGCTCGCCCAAGTATAGGACAACCGGTGCGGTTCCTCCACAATCAAGACTTCGCCCTCAATAATTCCGTTCCAATATTCGGTCGGTTGCGTGCGAAATTGAAAATGGTGTCCCACGACGGGCTTAAAATTATTTTCCATCGGCTGACCGGTTTGGATGTTGGCCACCCACTTGGCAAGCTTGCTCGAATCGGTTAAGGCGGACCAGAGCTTCTCGATCGTTGTCGTGTACTGAAAATCCAGGGATAATGTTAAATTCATTCTTCTTCCTCCTCTAATAGTTGGCCCAAGCGCAACATATTCTTACTCCAGAACTTGCTGTAGAAAGCCACCCAATCTTGAATTTCTCTGAGCGGAGAGGCGTTCAGCCTAAATCGCGTTTCTCTGCCGACTTTCCGGTCAAGTACTAAGCCGGCCTCTTTAAGAATTGTCAAATGCTTGGATACCGCTGTACGCCCCATCGGAAACTGTACCGTTAATTCATGGAGCGGTATCTCCGCTTTCTCCGACAATAGTTGAATCAGTCGGCGCCTGGTCGGATCTGCAATCGCGTCAAACACATCTCGAATCTGTTTGTTCTCGCTCACAACTCCCCCTTCTCTATAGTACTTAATGAAGTAAGCGGCTCTTCGGACGCAGCGCCTACGAGGCGATATTGAGTGCAGTATAGGAAAGCGGAAGGATCATATAAAATCCGTACTCGCCATAATCGTTCGCAAGCGCATGGGATGCAGCCGCGCCCGTCATTAAAAAGAAGATACCGGCGTTTACCCACTCTTTCGGCCGCGGAAAACCCGGTACGACGAGAGCGATAGCTCCAACGACTTTCCAACTCCCGAGAATGGTCAAGACGTATAATGGGTAACCCAGATTCGTCACTAACTCAAGGTTTCCGCACCGATCGCCTTATTCATTGTTTCCTCCTTCTCATAATGGTTTCAAGTGAAACTTTCCTAATAACTTCATTTTAATTGGACACCATTCGGTGGTTTGGACTATAGGACACCGTTTGGTGTCTTGTCAACACTTCCGCCCATTAATTGGTTAGGAATTGAATAATCGCGAGCGTAATAATCCATATTATAGGAAAAATGAACGGGTGGTTTTAATGGAGGATAAGGGGAAAACACAAGATCTAATTATCGGGCTAAGGGAACAATTCGCAGAGACGGCCCACTCCTATTGGGGTCACCATTCCGACCCGACCTCATGGCAATTTTGGTTTGTTGCTTCGAGTCTTTTACTCCCGCTCATCATCCTTTTCTTCGCGGTAGATCGAAGGAAAATCTTTGAGTTATTCTTTTTCGGATATTCGGTACACATGCTTTGGACTTACACCGATATTGCGTTAGAGAATTGGGCTTACTTTCTTCATCACCATTTCATCTTCCCGTTCCTGCCTATGGGTTTTAACGTTTCCGCCTCCTTAATCCCGGTCACGTTTATCCTTTTGTATCAATACTGCATCAACCGCAACAAAAATTTTCTATTGCTTTCGATCGCGTTGTGCGCCGCATTCGCTTTTGGATTTGCTCCACTGGAGAAGGCCATCGGCATATTGGAATTACGTAAAGGGATGAATTACTTTCATGTATTTCTAATCGACATTGCGGTTTCGTACACCGCTTATGGAATGACGAAGCTCGTTGTTGCTTTACATCGTTCCCGCAAAGAGGAAGACAATGGCGGAGGGCGTAGTTCCGGTCGCGTGGACTTCCGGGAGCTATTCTCTAGAAGAGCTAGGACTTAGTTTGATGAGCTTATTAGCGACGGCGCATAGAAAAAAAAGATCGAACGAAAGGCGCTCCTTCGTTCGATCTTGTCGGTTCCCTTCCCTACGCCTGCGGCCGTTGTCCCGGGTCCATTCCGGTTTCCGACACCGTCATCAGAGGTTTCACGGCGACGTCGGCAACGACGCGAACTTGGCACGACAGCCGAATATGATCGTCCGTGATGCCCTTCGCATTCCGGATGCCCGCTTCCGCCTCGCCGATCGGGCCCAAGTCGCCTTCCAGCACCTCCACGCGGCACGTCGTGCATCTCGCGTTGCCCCCGCACCGATGCAAAATGTCCACCCCGTGATCCTCGAGGGCGAGCACCAGCTTCGTGCCTTCCTCCACCGCGAACGATCGGTCTCCTACTTTCAATATCGGCATCTTCATAACCTCCTTATCTTACCAGTATAACCTTAGTGATCGATATGCCAACCTTTTTCGTTCTTAAGTCTATGTTTTTAATGGTTTTTTAGCTTCTTTACAACAAATCCAGCATCCGGCCCTACACCCCTTAAGGTGGCGGACGAAAAGGATCGCTGCCCTTCAAGCCCAACATAATACAGTCCCGGAACGACACTTATCCCCCCGCGATGCAACGGTTTTCCACCTTCATCGAGTGCCCCGATCCCTTCAAGGTACGGCAAATTAGGTCTGTACCCCGTTGCAAAGATGACTGTATCCACCTGTTCTTTTTGTCCATTCGGCCAAACTACGCCATCGTCATAAAAGCGTGTAAACATGGGTTGTTGATCCGGTTGCCCGGCAGAGATTCTTTCTTCATACCTCCCCGTGTCATTTACTGCGCTTGAACTCGGTGCGGTTTTTCTGAACCGCCAGAACGGAAAGGTATCAAAGCCGATTAGCCGGACCCAGAAATGCAAATCCAGGCCCAAAAAACGTTGTTTTACAAATTGAACGGGACGTAACACTGCTAAAGACGTTTTACTTACCTCCGCCAGTTCTACCCCGATTTGAACAGCTGAGTTCCCGCGTCCTACTACTACTACCCGTTGATTCCGAAAAGACGTCGGATTTCGATACTCGGATGAATGGATAATACGTCCTTGAAATAGCTCCTCTCCGGGGATCGCGGGCTTATAGGGATTGTGAAACGACCCGGTTGCATTGATGATTGTACGGGAACGGAATTGATCGCCAGCTGTGGTGCGAATTACAAACCCGAATCCCTCTTTCTCAACGGACTCCACCCGCTGCTTCAACTGAACCGGCAGTTGAAATTTGTCCCGGTATTCTTGTAAGTAACGAATGACCTCATCTCTCGTGGGATAGCCATTCGGTTCACCCGGAAACTTCATTCCCGGGAGCGAAGAGAAGCCGGCCGGCGAAAAGAGCTTCAAACTATCGTAGTAACGAGGCCATGACCCGGTGGCTTCTTCACCTGCTTCTAAGATCAAGAATCGGAGCCCCTTCTTCTTTAGATGATACCCGGAGGCGAGTCCAGCTTGCCCTCCTCCAATAATGATGCAATCATAAACGATATCCATCATAGCGCCTCCATTTTTACTTGCAATTTGCAAGTATCATCCGAAAAAAAATCACCCATTTTGGGTGGAACAGCATAAACTTGTTTTCGACATGGCTCCATTAAGGAGTCTCAGTGAACGAAGGACTGTTTCTTTTTCAAATTCGTTCATATGGGAGAAAACCTCATCTAGATAGGCGTTGATTTGTTTATCGATCGTCGCAGCCACGAACCTCCCTTCCGTCGTCAACGAAAGAACGTATACCCTTCGATCGTCAGGATCGGACGTCTTCTTCACTAAATTCATCTTCATTAAAGATTGAACTTGTCGGCTAAAAGTCGTAATGTCGGTACCTAGTGCCTCCGCAACCTGCTGTATAGATGGGTTATGCTGACGATCGATTTCGTAAAGAATATGACTTTGGACTAGGGAAATGTCAAACCCGCCGGCGGAACAACAGTTTTTGTTTAGAAAACCAAACCTACGGGTTAAGATCTGGAATAGTTCGCGAACGTTTTCCATGAGAATCACCTCTAGACCTTGTTTTATCGAATTTAATTGCATTTTGCAAGTAAATAATATCTTAACACCTGTTGCGATGACAATATAATCAATTAATTATATAATGATAACCGAATGGATAAGGGGGTTCTAACCGATGATAAAACCAATTCGGATTTATTTCCTCTGTATGCAAAATCGTTGCAGGAGCCAAATCGCCGAAGCTTATGCGAAGCATTACGGCGGTCCAAACATTATTGTCCAGAGCGCCGGCTTGGAAGGCGAGGAAGTCCACCCGTTAACGATTGAGGCGATGAAGGAGGAAGGAATTGATCTCAGCGCCCACTTTTCGAAGAAGATCGACATGAAGACGTTTATGGGTGCGAACGTCGTTGTTAAGCTTTGCGAACAACTGAAAGAGCGCTGCCCGGTTGTACCGTTCGGGATCCAAAATCACCAATGGAATATTCCCGACCCGCTCCCTAGCGGCGATATCGCGGAAGTTCGGAAAGCTCGAGACGCCATTAAGCTAAAGGTTCTGGAGCTCCTCTCTACCTTGAACGTCCTGCATGCCGACCACGGCACAGCCGCAACCACTGCAAGTACGGAGGAATTCGCCGAGTTGTTTAAGCTCCTTGGCGATAGGAACCGATTAACCATCGTCTCCCTATTGAAAGAGCGAGAGTTATGCGTCTGCGAACTGGTGGAGCTTCTCCAAACGAGTCAACCGAACATCAGTCAGCATCTAAGAAAATTGAAAGATGCGGGATTGTTACATGAATCCAGGAAAGGTCAATGGGTATATTATTCCCTGAATATGAAGGATAAGCCCCATTTGGAGCCCGTCTTGGCAATCCTTCCATCGGCAAAAGAGAAATTACTTCAACTGACCAGCACGAATTCCTGCAGCTAAATCGGAGGCCGTCATGATTATCGTCGCATCGCTTATTTTCGTCGTCACCTTAACGTTCGTCATTTGGCAGCCGAAAGGACTCAACATCGGATGGTCCGCTTCCGCAGGGGCGATTCTTGCCCTTCTGTTTCAAGTCGTAAGTCTCGGCGATGTAGCTGCCGTTACCGGTATCGTATGGAATGCAACTTTAGCGTTCGTCGCTGTCATCCTCATTTCCCTGATTCTTGATGACATCGGTTTTTTTGAATGGTCCGCCCTTCATATGGCCCGATTAGCCGAAGGAAACGGAAAACGAATGTTTGTGTATGTCATTCTTCTTGGTGCCGCTGTTGCAGCCCTTTTCGCGAACGATGGAGCGGCCCTGATCTTGACCCCGATTGTCCTAGCTATGGTCCGGGCTCTGCGTTTTCCTGACAAGATGATCTTGCCTTTCATTATGGCTAGCGGATTTATTGCAGACACCACTTCCCTGCCGCTTGTCGTCAGCAACTTGGTAAACATCGTTTCTGCCGACTTCTTTGGGATTACCTTTATCGAGTATGCAAGTCGGATGATCGTTCCGAGTCTGTTCTCCCTTGGCGCCAGCTTACTCGTTTTATTTCTATTCTTCCGCAAGGACATCCCGCAGGATTACGATGTAAGCCAACTCAAGAAGCCCTCCGAGGCGATCAAAGACCGGGGGCTGTTCCTATGGTCCTGGATCATTCTTGGTATTCTGCTGGTCGCTTATCTCGTCAGCGGATTTGTTCGGATTCCCGTTTCCATCGTCGCCGGCGTAGTGGCCTTACTGTTCATCATCATCGCCCAGCGGAGCAAGGCGATTGAGACGATGCGCATCATCAAAGATGCGCCTTGGGCCGTGGTTGTGTTCTCCATTGGGATGTATGTAGTGGTTTACGGCCTGCGGAACGTTGGACTTACTGATATGCTAGGTAATCTAATCGGACAGTTTTCCGAACAGGGATTGTTTGTTTCGACCGTAGGAATGGGGTTCTTAGCCGCGATCCTCTCTTCTATCATGAACAACATGCCCACGGTCATGATCAATGCATTAGCTATTGACGCGACCAATACAGCCGGCGCCATCCGAGAATCCCTCGTGTATGCCAACGTCATCGGTTCGGACCTCGGTCCGAAGATTACTCCGATCGGGTCCCTAGCTACGCTCTTATGGCTGCATGTCCTTTCTCGCAAAGGCGTGAAAATTACGTGGGGGTATTACTTTAAGGTGGGCATCCTATTGACGGTTCCTACACTTTTTTTCACGCTCGTGGGGCTTTACTTATGGCTTGTCCTCATCTCTTAAACACTACATTTCAGGAGGATTCACGATGGATAGAAAATTGGTTTACTTTCTTTGTACGGGCAACTCCTGCCGCAGCCAAATCGCCGATGGGTTTCTTAAAGCATTGGGCGGTGACAAATACGAAGTCAAAAGTGCCGGCCTTGAGGCGCATGGCTTGAACCCTCGCGCCGTTCAAGCGATGAAAGAGGCAGGCGTCGACATTGCGCACCACACTTCCGACGTCATCGACCCGGAAACGCTAAGCAAGGCGGACTATATTATTACGCTTTGCGGACACGCCAACGATAACTGCCCTGTCGTGCGTAACGATAAAGCCGAGCGTTGGCATTGGGGGTTCGACGATCCGGCGAAAGCAACTGGAACCGAAGAAGAAATTATGGCGAAGTTCCGTGAAGTTCGGGATGCCATTAAAGTCCGCATGGAACAGTTCGTGAAGGAAGGAAAATAATCCTGACGGGAATGCATGGGAAATTTTCTATACCAAAGAGGATTCGAAGTTTGAATCCGCAGGCGACCCGCGTGACCTCTCCCTATGTTGTACCCCTCATGCCGAGGTCACGATCCCACTGACATCGTTCAAAAGAAAGTAGGCATATGATAATGGAAAAAGGCTATGATTCGTTGGTGGCGGATCGCATCTTTATGGGTGGTGCATCCGATGTGGAGCAAATGGTAAAGAACGAGCACGTCGACGTTGTTGTCGACCTTCGTGAAGAAGCAACCCAATGTGCTTATCCTGCCCCCAACGTACTATGGATTCAAGTTCCCATCGGCGACAATGCCGAGACTCCGCAAGAGGAACTGTTTTAACAAGCAATACACCATGTTATAGAAGCGTACAAGTCGGGAAAAAATGTCGCATTCCACTGTGGAGGCGGCAAAGGTCGGACGGGTGCCGTAGCCATTGGGACGCTCATATCGCTCGGACTGGCTGACACCATCGCGGATGCGGAACAAAAGGCGAAGGAGATTCGCCCAATCATCAATATTCGCGAACCGCAACGCGCCGCTTTAGAAAAGCTTTATTAACGAAGAAGCCGCCTCCTTAACCATTGGAGGTGGCTTCATTCGTTAGCGACATGAGCAGCAAACCGGTTGTGTCTTCTTCCGCGGGAGAAACGATTTAAGTACATTTAGGAGCATATATTGCTTGTCGGAAGCCTTCCTCCGTTGTTCGTGATTCACGAAGAAGGGTTCCAACTGTTTCGTTTTTGCAGTTACCATCATCTCTGCGACATAAGCTTGTTCCATGCCTCTACCTCTTTCTTAGCAGCAACTTGCCGCTTTCTTCGGTTCTTCCGGGCAGCAGTTCGCTTCGCAGCAATCGTTCGGTTGAACGTCCTTCTCGCAGCAATCATCGGCACAGCAATCATCCTTGTTTTTCAATTCGCTCATCTTTTTCGCCCTCCTTTATTGTCCTTCATCCGTTAAGACGATGGACTTTCAGAAAGGACGCAGACGTCTGTAAAAAATAAAGTATTAGATTGGATGTCTTGATTCCACAGCTTTTAGAATTGCCATACGGCAGCCCATATAAAATAAGTATTAGACTGACCCCTAGAAATCGAAAAAGCGACAGCTGCGGACGAGAAAATAAAGTCCTAGACTGTCGCCTTTTCATTGAACTAACGTCCTCGAGGGAGCGGAATGACCAAAGCATCAATCAGCAATCGCTTTAATACTTTCCAAGATGGGTTGTCTCCTCTTTCTTGACTTGTAAGAAATGTGATATTGCGGTGGCAAAAGAGTCGCGCAAATACGTTGGTTGTTAGGATATTTCGAGCGAACATCGGCAAATATTTTTCTTGCTGAATCTAGCGAATTCCGGTAATTCCGGTTTAGCAGTTACACAACTATTTCCTAAAAGTGGTGCGATAGATAAGAATGAATAGTATAATATTCGAGTTCACCCCGATGACCAAACCATGATTGAAGGCGACATGATTAAACTGGAGAAAGGGTTTACTAACATGAGTATGAAGAAAAAGCTCACCACACTTGGTATTACTTTAGGTATTCTCGCAACGTTTACAGCAGGGGTAAGTGTAGGTGCAAGCGGCACCTTGAAAGAGATCAAAGCTCATCTCGATAAGGGTAAAACTTTCGAACTTAATGGAGAATCTTGGACACCCCGAAATCAAGATGTTGTACTTGAGCCTATCGTCTATCAAGGTACAACCTACCTACCATTACGTTCGCTTGCAGAAGCTCTCAATGTTCCAGTCGAGTATGACGCTGCAAAGCAGAAAATCAAAATCGGGGTAGATCCGAGAATTCCGATAGCTGAACTAGATGGAGTCAAAACTAGTTCCAACATCACTAAGACTAATGATAAGGCAATCACTACACAATTTGGTGAGGATTTAGGGATAAGTTTTATCATCGATGGGGTAAGTACTAATAAGGATGAACCTAGTGAAATAGTCTTTGATCTGGATAAAAAGTATATCTACTTAGAATTGGTTATAACCGTCCTTGACGCTGACACTGAGATGACTGTTGTTGCAAGAGATAATAAATGGGTACATTTTGGTAACCATTTTGAAAAAGGAAAATTAAGAATAGGATATCGTGCAGATATTGTTGATGATTTACGTCTTCAGTTCTACTCGGAAGCTGAACCAGGTAAGGAAGGAAGGCCAGACAAGATTCTAGTCTCAGGCACTGTTAAACCTATTTAACTTTGAATCAAAACACAGCGGCAGTAACTATTTCTGAGTTTAGAATATTCACCTCTCGAGCCTAACTTAAAATTACCCTCTCCTGAATACAAAGAAAGCATCACTTATTATGCTAAGCTGCCCAGTTAGCAGCGCGAGGCCGCCGATCGATCCACGGCAGCCTCGTCATGTTGTTTATTGAGCTCTAGTCTCCGTTAGCTCAACAAATGATGTTTGGATATATCCCTGAAAGTAATTCGGTATTTTCAGGATGATATCATCCATTCCAACTCATCAACCGCTTTCATCACGACGGGGTGAAATAGGTCCCCCATCTCGCCTGTATAATGATAAATGAATCCATAGAAACGATTTTCTCTTTTGAACACAGCGCCGCCGCCGAACAGACTTAAATTTTCCGAATCAAGTGAGATTATTTGTTCGCTCAATGAAAACGAAAAAGTAAAGTGCTCTGGATCGACGCGTTCGGTTTTAACGTTCCTTTCTCTAAAGTGATTTACGATTAACTCTTCCGTTTGTTCGGTGGTTTCCCCGCCTTGAAAAATGCGGAATTGAGTTCGATCAAATTTCTTCCCTGAAAGTTCCTTCGCATAGAAAGTCATACCTTTTTCATCGAACTCCACGATTAGTCCTTCCGGTACGTACGTAGACAGCCCCAATTCACGATGCTCGTACAATAAAAAACGCATATCGTACGCGTCACCTTCGACCACAAGCGGTTCGACCTTATCTTGTGCCCTTCCGCTTTGCATTGTATAATCTGTGCATCCTGCGATTAGGAATATTGTAACTAAAGATAGGAGCAATCGATTCAACTTCTGATTTCCCTCCCGCTCGGCTAATTATTAATTATCCTCCATTGTTTAATACAACAAGGTCATACAAAAAGTTGCAATCTATACCTTTATAGGAAGTATTTATATTCCGTTAAACTGCCCCGTTTGTTCAATGGCCAGAGGTGAACGAAGAAAAAGCGATGGATCGGTTCCACCGCTGCGCTCTTGTCCCCGAATGTTTAATAATTCTGACAAACTGAATTTATCAAGTTATCTAGAGAGCCAGTGCTCTGTTCGACCTGGTCTACATGATAAAACGTAGAAGTGGTTCCGATTTCATTTATTTCATTTGTTGGGGAGTAAAGATAAATCTTCTTCCCAGCCCCAAGAGCAACTCCTAACTCAACATGGCTCCCTTTCCCTGCTGGAAGCATGACAATCACAACATCTGCAGCCATAACCCCTGAGACTTCTTCATGGCCTATATTACGCAGTTTGGATATTGAGTCTATGTCCGAATGTGTTGTCCAGTCGTACGTCTGTTGAAAGCCAAGCGCTCTCAACTCCCTCGCGACTTTCCGCACGTTCTCAATGTTTTTGAAACTGGACGCTATATAAAATCTCATTACTCCCACCCTTATATCGACCAATATAACATGTTTAGCACATAATTGAAGTATCCTGCCCCGATAGCTGAGCAATCGGGCAGCAACGTAAACAAGCGGTGGGTTGATCCACCGCCGCGCTCTCGTCTCCGTTAGAATTCCTTGGGTATTACTTTATAGCCAACGAGGTGATATTGGGCTGTTGTGGAGTCATTCTTTAGGTACAATTCAGCGTAATCCTTGTTGGCCCCAAATTTCATAATCTAACTGTTATTTCATAATAACTCACACCATGAGCAGCATCTGCTCAACGCTGCCCATTTCCTTTATCAAAAGGGGCTTATAAGTTAACTAGGCAGAGGCAATGCGGACTCTGCGGACGTTAGCGAACCGGTCCGTTCACAGCCCAAGGTCCTTTCGCGAAGCAAGGGCGAGCCGTTCAACGAGATCGTCAGGGATGGGCTTGCGTGCCGAGAAGGTGACGCCCGTCTTGCTAGCCTTAAGTCCGGTAGCGGAAATTTCATCAGCATGGGCGGCAATTGCGCCGGGGGACAGATAGAGGCCGCATTGCTTAGTGAAGGCAGCATACCCCGCGATGATCGATTTTCCGATCCGAAACCCAGGCATTTTGTATTCGATGACTTCTTCTGCGTCGGGCAGTGTAGAGGCAAGCTGAGCGCGTAATTGAGCCAGCAGCAGGCGGAATTGTTCCGGAGCCGCAGCAATATAGGTGTCATGGTCGGTCATCGTTTTCATTCCTCATTTCCAACAACAAATTGTGGACGCACTACTACCAAGATTTTTCCGTATTGATTTTACCATATGATCCATAATGTACATTAAACAATTCTGCCCCGTTAACGCAGTGAGGCCGCCGATCAGCGCCGGCAGCCACGTCAGGACACGAAGCAAGTTATCTACCGCAACTCGTCACGGTTAAGGCGTGGATATCGCCTAGCATAAAAGATCAAATCATCGAAAGGTATGGTCGAAGAAGTATTGAAGACCATGGTTCTGGATTTTTATTAGCAACCATTTATGTCCCTCAAAATCGTACGGGATTTCAATTTTTAGCAAGCTTCGGCACTCATCTAAAAGTTGTAGAGCCCAAAACCTATGTTGAAGACTTTCGAAATTATTTATTTCAAATGATGGAGAACTATTCTTGATAAGGTCTCGTCTCAGCAATACCGGTTCATCTCGGTCTTTAAGAAACATTAATATGACCGATTCCATGTGTTGAGTATTTACGCGCTCCTTCATATCGAAGCTAAACCTTCAACTCAACTTTTTGCTTTACTACTATACGGTTCACCGGAATTAATATTCAGCTATCCTGCCCAAATCGCTTAATAAGGCTGCCGCTTATTTGCTTGGCAGCCATGTAGTAAGTCTCTTTCATTTAGTGCCCCATGTTAATCCCAGTATGACAGGAGGATAATATATTGGGTTGATCCAAGAATAAGTACCGTTTAATGATAACTGCCCCAGCCATATTTCATTTTCCTCGTCAACCTTTAACGCCCATTTCCCACTATATATTAATTGTCCTTTGTTTTTTTGCACGTAGTTTACAGCTTTCTCAAAATTAAACGTTCCCTTTATCGATTTATCGACTTCTTCACACATTGAAGCGTACTTTTCTTCCTTTTGCCTCCAAGAAAACTCCGAGTCCCACATCTCCACGAGTTGATATCCCTCTAGGTTGTTTTCCAACAAATCCTTTAGACGATCAGAGACATAAATCTTCGGTAATACCGTATTTCCCTCATGTAACATGATTCTGAAAAGATCCTTGTCTTGTACAACATCCTTATAAAGCTCTAGCTCTTCATAATCGATTAATTTATTCGAGCTACCCAGACGCTTCTCTTTTGAATGATTCGGGTTGACACAATTTAAAACCGTTAATACATTCAATACAAAAAAAACACCCTCAGAGCTAGATAAAGGCAAGAATTCAACATTTAGGTTTGGAATCTGTGTAATTATATCCTTTGCTCGTTCACTTACAATAAGCGCCCCCCCAACTGCATTGAGAATATCCGAAGGCTTGCCCTTGTTATTTAATATCACGTTGTATCTTATCCAATTTCCTGATAACGGGCTCGCGTCTTGAACCATTTCTCTAACATTTTTTCCATCTTCATAATTTTCAAAATTAACAGTATTATAAACTGGGTGATAATCTAGCCACCAAATTTTCAACAGGGAATCTCTCCTTTGCCATCTTACTTTTTCCTAATTATAAGGTATACCCCCATTTTCCAAAATGCACCAGTGCCGCAATAACTATCTTATGTAGTTCCACATAACTGCCAAGATACTTGAGTTAAGAGACCTCAAGTTGCTGGAACAAGAACGATGCTCCGTCTACATAAGCTCTTAATATGGCTTGTGCATAGGGTTGTTCTTCAATCAAGCCTTCTGTTTCAAGAGGATTCTCCGCATGGAAACTATATGCCTCGATGATCGCCATGATGAAGAAGCACTCTAACTTCGGAATGTAACCGTCCTCCAGTTTTCTAATCCTCTGATACCCTTGAATGAAAGATTCTCTTTGTGATGGATATAGCCCCATGATGGACTGAGCTATATCGTAAAGATGGAAGCCAAAGCCACACCTCCCAAAATCGATAGGATACGGTTCAATATCCCGAAAAACGACATTGCCAATGTGTAAGTCCGCATGGATCATTCCATAATTACGTTCATGACTTGTGAGCGTGTTGAGACAATCTACCACTTTGGTGGCAGCTAAAGAGTACAACTCAAAAGCTTCATCCGAAATGAAATGTCTGTGATGCAGCCCCAGATGCGTCCAATCTCGTTTAAAGCTTTGCAGGCCCCAAGAAGGACGAGAAAAACCGGTAGACGGGCTAAAATCAGAGCTTGCCTCGTGAAGGTTCGCCATCATCACTCCCATTTTTCGGACTACTTCCTCCGCTAATTCACCTTTCTCCAGACGTTCCCCTTCGATCCATCTCAATAAGGTCGAATAGAACCGTTGTCCGTTAATCGTCAACGTATCCGTAATGAAAGCTCCTTCCCGATTCGATACGGCTTCGGGCACGCTAAGGCCCTTGCTCTTAAGCGAAAACAACCATTCTAGTTCTGAGTTAATTTCCTCGCGCGGTTTGTTTTCCGGGTGAATGCGGAGCAAGAATTGTTCTCCCTCGTCGGTAACTATGCGGAAGGTGATATGTTCGGATACTTGAATGAAATGAACGGAGGTCCATTCTGTTTCGTATTCCTGCAAAGCTTTAAGCGCAGCTTGCTTCACTTGCCTCAAAGTTTGGCGTCGATTTACATCGGTATCGACCCGAAAGCCGGTATTCATCATTTATCTCCTCGTTTACCATTCTCTCCACATTTTAACAGTGAAGAAGATCGTTATCACGGAAATTTTTTTACTTCAACGAACAACGGCAGCCGATCTTTTGGCCGGCTGCCGTCGTGTCGTGATGGAACTATTGTTTCTCGTTGGTTCAAAGTTTGTATCTAATTTGAAAATTCGTCGAGTAATTCTCAAATTCCTTAGCGTCATAGTCTGTATCGTTCACTTATATCAATCAAGTGAATGACCCAATAACCATGAATATAACTCAGGATTTGCATATGTTTCCGTCCAAGAATCGTGGTCAGCTTCGGGATATACAGTAAATTTTACATTTCCGCCACACGCTTGCAGAGCGTTGACCATATTCTCTGATTCTTCAAGCCTTACGACATTGTCCTTTGCACCATGAAACGCCCACACAGGCGTATTGACCAACGCTTGCACTCGATTCGGATTGCCGCCTCCGCAAATGGGCACTATAGCTGCAAACTTTTCTGGGTGTGACGACGCCAGATCCCACGTACCATAGCCTCCCATACTTAGTCCGGTAAGATAAACCCGCTTTTCGTCTACATTGAAGCTCGTCGTTATTTCATCGAGTAATGCCAGCAGAGCATCTTTCTCGGCATTCCAGAATGAGTCCTCAGCACACTGCGGCGAGACAGCGATAAACGGTAGACTCGGATCATTTTCGGCAATTTTGGGGATACCATGCACCTTCACTTTTTGGATATCATCGCCACGTTCGCCTGCGCCGTGCAAAAACAAAACCAGCGGCCATTTTCTTTTATTATCCTGTTCATAGCCTTCCGGCAAATGCAGCAGATAGTTTACCCGTACTGTCTTTGTTACTTGTTTTTCCAACTGGTGAGCGGCTTGACTCATACGTATCACCTTCGATTCTCAAATTAGACGGAGCTCAGGCATACTTTTTATCACATAGACTTCCACATAGCTGAATAAACTCCTGCATTTTATGAACAAAGCTGCCCATTACTTCAATGAGCGACGGCAGCCGGTCGTGTGGTCGGCTGCCGTTGTGTAATGTGGAGCTATCGTACCCGTCCCTCTGGTTTAAGGGTTTATCTCACGAAAACTCATAATTTTACGGCACCTGGGAAAAATGTTTGAAATACTGCACTAGTAAAGGAATTGTTCAGATGAAAAAAATCATTAATGCAGTTATGCTGAGCATGGCGATTTTAGTACCGCAAACCAATGACCTTGCTTTTGCTAAGCCAATCCAAGATTCTGAGCAACTCAGGGTAGATGATATGCTCATGCTCTTTATGACTCCCAACATTTACGAAGCAATTGGGGACTATTACTATCCGAACATTCTAAAGGTCAAGCCTGAAATTGAGCCATGGCATATTTCCGTTATCGATACCCACAGAGTGAATGGTTTTCGTGGATTTGTTTTTTCAATTACTGTTGAAGTTGAGCCAAGCTTAGGCCATCACGTCCCTGTTGGGAAAGACCATTTGACATTTCGAGTATCAGTCGGTCCCTCCGTAAGGTTGATTAATCACAATCATATTGCTTCCTACGGACTACCTTCTGAATTACAAGAGTGGGCGGTGCGTTGAACTGCCCGTTAATACAACGATCGCGCAGCAATACGAAAAGGCGGTGCATCGGCTCCACCGCTGCCGTGCTCTCGTCTCCGTTTAGCTCAACGATTCATGTTGTTCCTTCTTTATTTCCTCCTCCTTTTCCTTGTAGTATCGATCCATCGCTTCTTTTGCCAGATCACGCCCACCAGGTAATTTGGAATTTATTCTAAGCAAGATTCCAATAACGATTAGAAGTAAAATCACGATAATAAAATCGATTATTAACCCCTCCCGCTTAAAAACTCTCCCCCAATTAAATTTACCATATTAGTGGAAATGTGTTTGGAACTCATTTAACAAATCTGCCGTTAGCTTAATACGCCGGCCAGGTTTTTTTTTGATCCATCCCCTCCCTCTTAGTCTACGGCGGGTTTTAATCGGGTTATGTTATTGTCGCTCGACAGTTAAGTTGTCGGACGTCAAGAACTTGACCCGTTAAGCGGCAAGAACTTAGTCGATACTTCATCGCCTGAAGATATTCTTCATAAGCCGATCTCCAGATGGATGTCATTGCAAAAAGTTGGCTGAGCGTTAATAGCCCTTACCTAGAAAAAGGTAAGGGCTACGTAAATATGCAGCTTTTTTAATGTACAAGCTGCGCTTGATTTCGCGTTGTCTTTTGCCATCTCCCCACTGGGGTTCGTTTCGCTTAAAGTAATCACCTGCTATTGGTAATGACAAGAGGTTTATTGATAGATTACAATGGGGTCCCCTGACAAGTCTGTCCGTCTTTCCATATTACTTGTTCCCCATATTTTTTTCCCCAATTGTACATCATTTTTAAGACAGGCATTAGACTTTCGCCGTGTTCCGTCAAAGAATATTCAACCCGGGGCGGGACCACGGGATATACTTTACGGAAGATCAACTGATCTTCTTCCAATTCGCGCAGCTGATTGGTCAACATTTTTTGCGTAATGTGAGGGACTAGTTTTTTCAGCTCGCTAAACCGTTTCGTTCCTTCCATACCGAGATGCCACAATATGATTAATTTCCACTTGCCTCCGATCACGGCCAGCGTCAATTCCTTCTCGCAGTTAATCGTCATCAAATCGATTCGATCTTTTACTTCGTTCGCCATCATCCATCCCCTCCTCTTGGTAGTATATCACAAGTACCTACAGTAGATATAAGGATATACTTCCTGTTTGGAAACTGAAGGGACTGAACATTTAATACATGATTCGAGTGCGTCAACTGCTTTCCAACCTCTTCCCAATGCGTAAAGTAGTGGCGTCTCCACTTTACACATCCAGAAGAAACCGTTCGCAACCTTCCGTGTCTTCATGTATGAAGGAAAGTTCTCACCAAGAGCAGCGAGGAGTTTCTGTAAAATTGCTTGCGATCGACTTACTCCAGGTTGGCATGTCTGCCGTACATCCTGCCGGACTCCAGCCCCCGTTTGTCCATCAGCCGGAGAATGACGGCGTCGTAAAATACCAATAAAGTTTGTTCGAACAAAGAGGCCATCGGCTGGATCGTCGAATGGCTGCTGCCTGCTTGATTCTTGGGTGACCCCGGCAGCTTTACCAGAGCATCCGCCAGACTACCAATCGTCGACTCCGGAGCGATCGTGACCACAACAACAGACGCCGCCAGGCTCTTCGCTTTTTGGGCCATCGGGATCAAGCTTCTTGTTTCCCCTGAGCCCGATCCGATGATCAGGACATCGCCCTTGTCGATGCCGGGAGTTACCGTTTCTCCAACCACATAAGCGTCTTTCCCGGTATGCATCAGGCGCATGGCGAAAGCCCGTCCCATTAAACCCGATCTTCCTGCGCCTGCTACAAATACCTTGTTTGATTGCAAAATGATGTCGGCCAATGTTTCCGACTCTTCTTCGGCGATCCGCTCTACCGAACGATGAAGCTCCTTGACGATCTCTGCAGCATATTCTGTCGTTTTCATGAGATTAGGCCTGATTAACCATTCTTTTCATTTCTGCCGCAGTTGCCTTCTTGTCCAACTGACCGGTAATGCCGCCGCCGACAATGACCAGATCCGGTTTGGCTTTGATGACTTCCGGCAGCGTATTAAGCTTAATGCCGCCTGCGATCGCCGTTTTTGCATGCTTGACGACACGTTTGATGGCTGTAAGCTCCTCAAGGGAGTTTTTTCCTCCAGCCTGATGATCGTATCCGGAATGGACGCAAATGTAATCCACGCCAAGCGCGTCGATTTCCTTCGCCCTGCCTTCAATGTCCTTCACGTTGATCATGTCGACCATGATTTTTTTGTTATTTTTCCTGGCTTCTTCGACGGCACCCCGAATCGTCGAATCATCCGATGCTCCGAGAACGGTAATGATATCCGCTCCCGCTTCCGATGCTTTCATAACCTCGTATCCGCCCGCGTCCATTATTTTCAGGTCGGCCAAAACGCGCAGCGACGGAAATGCCTCTTTGATTTCCTTTACCGCTCTCAGCCCTTCGTTAATGACGACCGGCGTGCCGATTTCGACGATATCTATATGCTCCGCTACTTCCGCAACCACTTGTTTCGCACCGGGAATGTCTACAAGATCCAGCGCCAATTGTAGCTCCATAATGATGATCTCTCCTTCAAAATGATTTGTTTTTCAATTCAAACCTATTGTAGAGCCATCGTTTCATTTCCGTAAGTAGGCACTTTGACGTGTGATAGTTACTCCAGGGATACTATGCCACTTTTTCGTATGTACTTGTAATGAGGACTGATTTAAAACACAATAAATGACGTCCGGATGATTTGCCTAATTTCACAGAGTCATATCTGGTCATGTTGTCCGAAAAGATAACCGTTTGTATAATGTTGCTCATTTGTTTTATCCAGATGGAACCGTTGCAGAGCAACCCAAACTTCATATCACACCAACAGAAGTAAAGGAATGGAAGATGCACCTTGACGAAAGGTTGCAAGTGTTCGAGACCGTCAAAGGAACGATCGGCATGCTGACTTGCTACGATATCGAATTTCCGGATCGCGTCCGTTACACCAGCCATGCGAGAACGATTGAAAACCAGGTCTATGTAGTTGTTACAGGAGATTCGCACTTCCAAGAGGTGAGCGGGAATGTTTCAAAAAGAATTGTACGTTTTTGACCGCGAGCAGCCGGTTCCTATTATCATCAGAAACTATGAAGAAAAGGACTTTGGACTGGATATAGTGGCTACCCAAACGGAATCGTTAATTGCATTGTATATGGAATATAATGAGTGGATATTAGACTATGATAGGAAGAAAATCGATCTAACGTTTGCTCTGGGGAGATAAACTCCCTCGGTATAATTTGATTTTCTCACGCTGGTAGGTTAAGCGAGAGTGTTTTCGTTCCCGGCATTGTCGAAGTACGAATATGTACGCCGGAACAAGCGGCGGCCTCATTTTGAAGCCGGTGCGCATTGCGTTGCCGGGCGGTCATCGTACATATGAAAAACAATATTTTTCTCTGGATGCATGAAGTAAATCCTATCCGAGGTGTAATTCCCTTTGTGTGGAAAATCGGCAAAGCTTATAGCCGCCCCTATCGCTCATCAGACTGCCAACCGGCAGCCTGTTCATGACGCTCTTGTCTCCGTTACAGCAACGCAACTTCCAACTCATTTTACAAGTGAAATGTACTGCCGTTCCTTCAGTTCAAACTGATCTCCTAACGTAAATATGGAGAGTCTTATAAATGTGTCAAGCTCAGGATTTCTTTCCTGAGTTTCCTCTCCAATCCAGCATGAGTATAGTTCAAAAACGGCCTGATCGTCACCAATTTTCTTCATTAAGTCGAAGAGGACAGTGACACACTTTACAGAAGCCCTATAATCTTCTGGGAAGAGTTCTTTCACCTCTAGGTTGAAGTGAAAACTCCCCCAATTAGGTGCGATTCCATAAACATACGGCTGCTTAAAGTGTTTTCGTATCGTGTCGTAGCCTTGATGTAAATCATAAATCATTATTCCTGCCGCATCTTCAATTGTTTCGTATACTTCAATTTCATCTTCGCAGATCGAGGATGGGTAATCACCCGGAAAGTGAACATAAGAACTTTCATTCGACAAAAAATGAAATGCTTTGGTGGGCATACGTCCGCTCTTATCTAATGCTGATTTTCTTCCTCCCGTTTCCCCTAAAGGCAAGGGGTTATTTGATGCAATATAGTGAAACAGACTCACCGCATTCGCTCCTCCCATTGCGACAACCAGTCTTTGGCTGTGATACTCTGCTCAATTAGTTCATTGGAGCCCAAGGACCTAAAAATATCGTCTATATAATTCCGGACGATGTTCCCCGCGTAATTGAGCGTAGATCTGAGTTGTTGATGCCTTTTCGTGACCCAGCATCCCTTGAATAAAGTCTAATGGCGCACCATTATCAAGTAAATGGCAAGCATATGTGTGACGAAAGCGATGAGGATAAACGTTTGCCGCAACTTCCCCGCGGGCTGCAAGCCTCTTAACCGCATAACGAATGGTGGGTATAGCCATCCGTCGTGCAGGAACCGACTCCGTCGCGAAAAGCGCTTTGCAAAAATCCTTGCGCGCCTCGAGGTATCTCTTTAACCAGACCTTGCGTTCAGTTGTAAAATACACTTCCCGCTGCTTAGAGCCTTTACCATGCACAATCGCGGAGCAGCCACTTTGGGTTCTTTGAGCTTTGTTGTAGGATTATTCGCAATGTGTCTTTCCTCAAAAGCAAACCGAAACAAGGACCGAATAAAGCGTATACGGTGGCCCATGCTGTTAGGCTTTAGCCGCTCTGACTGTCTAGCCAGGTACTCCTTCAATAAGTCCAATGTCACTTCACTAATGTTAAGGTTACCTATCTCACGGACAAGTACCTTAAACTGAAGGGAATACGCTTTTAAAGTATGCGGACTAAAACCCAGAATACGCTTATCGGCTTCATACAATTTCCAGAGATGAGTCATTTTCATTAAAACAAAATCCCTCCCAATGCTAATTACTATTAGCCTCACTATCTTTGGGAGGGGTTAATCCTTATTTTGAAAATAAATTATGGAGCTAGCGTCCCCGATAGTTGAGCAACAGTATTAATCCCATTACCACCAAAATTGCCAAAAATACAACAATAAACGAAACCAGGTAATTAACCCAGAACGGCTTGGAACCGCGAGGCTCGTAACCGATTTTCTCTATTTGATCTTCAAGCTTCTTGACCCGTTCTTTTAACTGTTGGATTTCAAGTTCGTTATTTATTTTAAGCCCCCCTTCACCTAATTTATTGAATTACTGATCATTTGATTGAACGGCCGTAAATCATAATAAGAACGATGGATCGGACCCATCACTTCGCTCTTGTACCCGTTTAGTTTAATCTGAGGTAAAATGGATTACTTCCTCCATGCTCTAAAGAACAAAGTAATTAACGTAACAATGATCACTAAAATGATAACCGCAAATACAACTCCAAGAGGAGTAGCCATAAAACCTGTATTAGACAACTTATCCCCTCACACCCATCTTTATTTAATAAGACTTTACCAACCACCAGAAGGTTCCAACAATCCGTTAAACGGTCCAATTAACGCAATAGAGCTGCGCGATCGTACTGGCAGCTTCGTCCTAGTTGTTTGATGAAACTAACGTACACCCGATAGTTCAGCACATCGACCCATCTAATACTTACTTCGCAGGTCAGTTCAGCACATTTCTTTGCTTCTATCAGCGACGAGTAAAGAGTATCACCGAACCGATAACGTTCCACTCAAGATCGCAGGAGAAAAGGTAGAATCCCTCGTCGCCATCATATTGGGCAATAGCGAGACCCGTTACGATGATTTGTTGTTTAGCGCAGATAATAATGCCAAAATTATTTCCCTTTGTATTTCTGTGTGGAGTGGTCCCTTAACACCATCCAACTCGCTTGGGACTGGCATGAAAATATCCCCTTCTTGTGAAAGTACCTCTTAGCTTAATCAACTCAATCGGGTTCCATACTCATCCTCAACTACAGGAACATAGGGCGACAAAAAAGGGTCCGTTTCACGTGTTAGAATGCCACGAACCAACTTCCATACGACAAATGTGTTGTTATATTCAGCATCTTCGTCGTCATGCATATATAACAATCCGTATGAACCAGGTAAGTTCTCAGACACCCACTTATATATATCTAATACATAACTTGAACGATGATTATGTAAACCGGTGATGGTCCATGAGTCTTGACCATTTCTTCGTATACTATTCGACAGTCTTTCGGTATCCGCATCTTTCAAATAGTTAATAAAATTCTTGTAAGCCTTATCCTGAAGAAGTTCATTTGTATCATGAGTGTGATATCTCAATACAATCCATCCATGAAACTCAAACACGGTTCTCCCCCTACTGTTTGAATAGCTTCCCCGTTAACGTAATCACCTGAGTTGAATAGGTGTATTGTCATCAAATCTGCTAATATCGTAGTTTACCTGTTCCCACACCGCTGGTCCCTGGATCAAGATAAAATGATACGGACTTACACCCTCGTCTGAGATTAGAGCACGACAATTCAAATAACTACATAACTCACCAATAACCTCGCGTGTGTCCCCAGCAGTAATGTTCATCAGGTACATGCTAAGAATTAATGGGTACTCAGTTTCGCATTTCTGGAGTGCTACGATAAAAATGCAGTCGAAAAACACCCTCGTATGAAATAAAATGAAAGCTGACGAGGGGACGAGAGACAATGAATCGGTACGACA